>NZ_JBNNOB010000024.1:0-36848 GCF_050274375.1 Sphingomonas sp. NPDC019816 | reverse complement strand
GAACAATCTCCGCGTCTCCGCGTCTCCGCGTGAGAAATTTCGCGCAGAGGCGCAGAGAAGAAGAGTGTCTTCCGATCGCCACCTTGGTCTCTGGCGCATCGCGCGGGGGCCGGTTAGGGCTGCTTCCAAGGAACAAGGAGAACACTATGCGCCTGTCCGGCCGGATGCCCGACCAGATGCGTCCCATCACGATCGAGCCGAATTTTACCCGCCACGCCGAAGGTTCGGTGCTGATCGGGTTCGGCGATACCAAGGTGCTCGTCACCGCCAGCGTCGAGGAACGCGTACCACCCTTCCTGCGCGGCAAGGGCGAGGGCTGGGTCACGGCCGAATATGGCATGCTCCCCCGCGCCACCCATACGCGCGGCAGCCGTGAGGCGGCCAAGGGCAAGCAGTCGGGCCGTACCCAGGAAATCCAGCGGTTGATCGGCCGCTCCCTGCGCGCCGTCTGCGACCTGAAGGCGCTGGGCGAGCGGCAGATCACCCTCGACTGCGACGTGATCCAGGCCGATGGCGGCACCCGCACCGCTGCCATCTCGGGCGCGTGGGTCGCGCTGCGCATGGCGGTCAACACGCTGATGGCCGAGGGCAAGCTGGCCAGCGACCCGATCCGCCACAAGGTCGCCGCCGTCTCCTGCGGCATCCATCAGGGCACGCCGGTCCTCGACCTCGACTATATCGAGGATTCGAACGCAGATGCCGACGCCAATTTCGTGCTGATCGAGAACGGCCACATCGCCGAGGTCCAAGCGACCGCCGAGCACGCCACCTATGACGAAGAGGCGCTGCTGCGGCTGCTCCGCCTGGCGCGCATGGGCTGCACCGAGATCTTCGCGGCGCAGGACCGGGCGATCCGCGCATGAGCGGCGAAGGAAACGGCCGCCAGGCGATCCGCAAGCTGACCCCGGGCAAGCTGGTCCTCGCCAGCCACAACAAGGGCAAGATCGTCGAATTCCGCGAACTGCTCGCCCCCTATGGCATGGAGGTGATCGCGGCCGGCGATCTCGACCTGCCCGAGCCTGAGGAAACCGGCACGACCTTCGTGGCGAACGCCGAGCTGAAGGCGCTGGCCGCCGCCGACCTGTCGGGGTTGCCCGCCTTGTCGGATGACAGCGGCCTGTGCGTCGAGGCGCTGGGTGGCGATCCGGGGCTGTTCTCGGCCCGCTGGGCGGGGCCGGAGAAGGACTTCGGCATGGCGATGCGCGCGGTCGAGGATCGGCTGAATGAAGAACCCGACATGGCGCGTGCCGCGCACTTCGTCTGCGCACTGGCGATCGGCTGGCCCGACGGGCATGTCGAATGGTTCGAGGGCCGCGTCGACGGCACCATCGTCTGGCCACCGCGCGGCGACAAGGGCCATGGTTACGACCCGATCTTCCAGCCTATCGGCGGCACCGAGACCTTCGCCGAGATGGACCAGGACGAAAAGAACCGCATCAGCCACCGCGCCGACGCGTTCGGCCAGCTGGTGAAGGCGGTGTTCTGAAAAATATCCTCCCCGGCAACGGGGAGGTGGCAGGCCGAAGGCCTGACGGAGGGGGGCTTCCGCGAGATATGTCTTTGCGGCGATCCCCCTCCACCAGCCTGCGGCTGGTCCCCCTCCCCGTACCGGGGAGGATTGGGATTACCCCTTCGCCAACCGCTTCTGGTTCGCCGTCACCGTACGGTGCACCGGCGTCATGGCCTGCAGCGGCATCGACGCGCCGATCAGCATCGCGCGGGCCATCGCTTCCCAAGCGTCGATCATGCCCCCGCGCGGGTCGTGCCGCGACAGCCGCGACAATGCCGCCTGATCGCGCTTCCAGACCTTGGCCGACTGGTCGAACGCCTTCACCTTCTCGCTGACCATCAGGGTCATTTCGGCGGGCGAGGACGTTCCCGTCGCCATCGCCCCCATGCGGGTCGCGATCACGCTCTGCGCGCTCAGCATCGCCTCGCCCGCCATCACCGCGAAGCGGGCGGGGGCGGTCCAGAAACCGATCCACGCCATCGGATCATAGGGATTGGCCATATGCGCTTTCCTTTGCGACGCCCGCCGGGTCAGAAGGCCCGTTCGCCAAAGACGTTGCCGGTCGGGCTATAGCGGCAAACGAGGAAGTCGTCGCGCGCATTGCTCGCCATCGCGCAACCGACCGCCGTGGAACGCGCCCAGACGATCTGGGTGTAATGCCCGACATCGCCGAACCGCCCCGTCCGGCTGGCATTGGGGATCGGCAGATTGACGAAGTTGCGCTGCTCGGCGCGCCAATGGCCCATCATCTCGTCATAGCGATAGGCGCCGCGCGTGCCGGTCCACAGATTTTCGCCCTGCCGCGCCGGCCCCTGCACCTGCTCGGCATGTTGGAAACGCCCAGTTCGCGCCAGTTCCTGCGCATAGGCGAGCGCGCTGGCCGCGAGCGAGTCGCTCCAGGCCAGCGGCGGCAACCCCACCTCGGCCCGCGCCGCCCGGTGTCCGTTCAGCATCGCCTGGCGCAACAGCCCCGCCCCGCGCGGGGCAGGCGATTCGGACAAACGCTGTTCGACGACCCTGGCCGGACGCGCCTCCCCCGACAGCGGCGTCGCGGGAACGACGGGACCGCAGCTCGACAGCAGGAGAGTCAGCAACGGCAACGATAAGAGATGGCGAAGCGCGAACATCGCCGCCATATCGGGGCGCATCATGTCCTCCGCAATATCGTCGTCCTCCGCGCCGCTGGCGCTGTATGTCCATTGGCCCTTTTGCGTCTCCAAATGCCCCTATTGCGACTTCAACAGCCATGTCCGCGAGTCGGTGGACCAGGCCGCCTGGGCCGAGGCGCTGCTCGCCGATCTCGCCCATGAAGCGGCGATGCTGCCGGGGCGGCGGCTGACCTCGATCTTCTTCGGCGGCGGCACGCCCTCGCTGATGCCGCCCGCTACCGTCGCCGCGATCCTGAACGCCGCCGAGCGGCATTGGGGCTTTGCCGAGGGGATCGAGATCACGCTGGAGGCCAACCCCTCCTCGGTCGAGGCGGCGCGCTTCGCCGACCTCGCCGCCGCCGGGGTCAATCGCGCTTCGCTGGGCGTACAGGCGCTGGACGATCGGGCATTGCACTTCCTCGGCCGTGCGCACGGGGTCGACGAGGCGTTGCGTGCGCTTCAGACGGCACAGGAGCAGTTCGGCCGGGTCAGCTTCGACCTGATCTATGCCCGCCCCGGCCAGCCGCTGGCGGACTGGGAGGCCGAGCTGACCCGCGCCATCGGCTATGGCACCGAGCATCTGTCGCTCTATCAGCTGACCATCGAGCCCGGCACGCGCTTCGCCACCGAGGCGGCGGCTGGGCGGCTGACGATTCCCGACGGCGACGCCGCCGCCGATCTGTTCGAGACGACGCGGGCGATCACCGCCGCCGCCGGGCTGCCCGCCTATGAGACGTCCAACCATGCGCGGGTGGGGGCGGAGAGCCGCCACAACCTGACCTATTGGCGCTATGGCGATTATGCCGGGATCGGGCCCGGCGCGCATGGCCGCCGCGAAGGCGTCGCCACCGCGCGGCGCAAGAAGCCCGAGAACTGGATGTCGGCAGTTGCACGCAACGGCCATGGCATCGAACTGGAGGAAAACCTCGCCCCCGTCACCCGCGCGACCGAGGCCCTGGTCATGGGGCTGCGCCTGACTGAGGGCGTCGACCTGAACCATGTCGCCACGCTGGCAGAGGGCCGCGAGATGATCGACACGGTGCATGTCGCCCGGCTGAGCGAACAGGGGCTGATGCGCCGCGAGGGCGATCGGCTGATCGTGACCGAGGCCGGCGCGCTGCTGCTCGACGCGATCCTGCGCGAGGTGGTGCTGGGCGACGCTTGATATTGTTCCTCCCCTGCAAGGGGAGGAAGGGGTTAGCCCTGGGCCCCGACCGTCTCGCGCACCCAATCAGCATAGGCGGGCAGCGCATCGATGATCGGCACCGCGACGATCTCCGGCACGTCATATTCATGCAGCGCGGTCACCACCCGGCACAGCGCATCGAACCGCGAGCGCACCGTCTTGATGGTCAACATCAGCTCCGGCGCATGCTGGACGGTGCCTTCCCACCGATACCAGCTTTCGATCGGCGTCATCTGGACGCAGGCCGCCAGGCGCTGTTCGATCAGCGCCTGGGCGATCGCCGCCGCATTGTCCCTGTTCCCCGCCGCGCACTGGACGAGGATCAGGTCGTCGGCGCTCAATCCCCGAACCCGGTCGGCGCCGGCGAGACCGTGACCGAGGTTCCGTCGCGGATTTCCTGCACCTCCAGCGCACGCTGCGCCACGCCATCGCGACCGAAGCGGAACGCGCCGTCGATGCCGGCGAAACCGTCCGAGGCGCGCAGACGCGATTCGGGGAACGGCGCATTCATCTTCCAGTCGCGCGCGATCCGCACCGTCAGCAATACCGCGTCATAGCCCAGGCTCGACAGGCGGTAGGGCGCGCTGCGGTAACGGGTGCGGTACTTCGTCGCATATTGGCGGTAGAGCGTGTTCGACACGCTGGCGAACCATGCGCCGTTCAGCGTCGGGCGCGCCGCGATGTTCGATTCGGAATTCCACAATTCGGTGCCGAGCAGCCGGGTGTTCGCCCCCGATCCGCGCTTGATGACCGGGGCCGTCGCCGCCGCCGCCGCGCCGCCATCGGCGATCAGCACCGCGTCATAGGGCGCCTTGGCATTCAGCCGCTGCGCCGCGCCAGCGATGCCGCCCGCGACCCGGCCATAGGGCTGGAGCGAGACGACCTGGCCCCCCGCCCCTTCGACCGCGCGCAGAAAGGCGGTGGAGGCGCGCTCGCCATAGAGGCCGTTGGGCACCAGCCCGGCAAAGGTCGTCACCCCGCGCCCGCGTGCATATTCGACCACCCGCTCGATCGACTGGGCCGGGGTATAGCCCATCAGATAGGTGCCGCCGCCGGCCACGCCGGTGTCGTTGGAAAAGCTGATGACCGGCACCTTGGCGGCGCGCGCGATCGGCGCGACGATGCGGACATCCTCGGACAGGAGCGGCCCCAGGATCAGCTGCGCGCCCTCGGCGATCGCCTTCTGCGCCGCCGCCGCCGCGCCGGTCGCGGTGTCGTAATTGGTGATGCGCACCGTGTCGGCCTGGCTGTCGAGCAGCGCCATCATCGTCGCATTGGCGATCGACTGGCCGACGCCGGCATTGGTGCCCGACAAGGGCACGAGCAGCGCGATACGGTGGCGTGCGGTGTCGCGCGGCAGGCCGGGCTCGACCCCTGTCGACGGGCGCGGCGCGGTGGTTTCGGGGCGCGGCGGCGGCGCCTCGGTCGGCCCGCGCGGGACCAGGGTCTGGCACGCCCCCAGAAACAGCGTCGCCGCCAGCGCGAGCGTCCGGTTCAGCCGCTTGCCACCCCCTATGCGAAGCGCCGGATGTGCGGCCCCCGGTTGTACGAACAGCCCTGCCTCTGTCATGACACTCCCCGTGACCCAATCCGAACATAAACTCGAACCCGGCCTCTACATCGTCGCGACCCCGATCGGCAATCTCGGCGATCTGTCCCCGCGTGCGGCCAACATATTGACAAACGCCGATGTCATTGCGGTCGAAGACAGCCGGGTGACCGCCGGGCTGCTTCGCCATATCGGCGCCAAGCGGCCGATGCAGCCCTATCACGACCATAATGCCGAACATGTCCGCCCCGGCTTGATCGCGCGTATGGCGACCGAGGCCGTCGCGCTCGTCTCCGACGCCGGCACGCCGTTGATTTCCGATCCGGGCTACAAGCTGGTGCGCGACGCCCGTGCCGCCGGCCATGCGGTGGTGACGATCCCAGGACCCTGCGCCGCGATCGCCGCGCTGACGCTGGCGGGGCTGCCGACCGACCGGTTCCTGTTCGCCGGCTTCCTGCCCCCCAAGGAAAAGGCGCGCGCCGACGCCATCGCCGAAATCGCCGGCATCCGCGCCACCCTGGTGTTCTACGAATCGGGGCCGCGCCTGTCGGCGACGCTGACCGCGCTGGCGCAAGGGT
Organism: Sphingomonas sp. NPDC019816; assembly: GCF_050274375.1. Lineage (NCBI taxonomy): Bacteria > Pseudomonadati > Pseudomonadota > Alphaproteobacteria > Sphingomonadales > Sphingomonadaceae > Sphingomonas > Sphingomonas sp. NPDC019816. The sequence goes on along the minus strand of NZ_JBNNOB010000024.1, from coordinate 30,877 downwards.
TGGGCGACCGCGAGGCGGCAGTGACGCGCGAGATCACCAAGAAGTTCGAGGAGGCGGTGACCGGCACCCTCTCCACCCTCGCGGCACGCTATGCCGAGGGCGGACCGAAGGGCGAGATCGCGATCGTCGTCGCCCCGCCGGGCGAAGCACCGCCCGCCAGCGAACAGGATGCCGACGCCGCGCTGGCCGAGGCGCTGACCCGCCTGCCGGTCGGTCGCGCGGCGAGCGAAGTCGCCAAGGCGCTGGGGCTGGACCGCAAGGCGCTCTACGCCCGGGCGTTGGCCATGAAGGGTGACAAATCAGAGGATTAGGTCGCGTGCGTTAGCGATTCGGCAAGGGTCCCGCGGCCATGATCGGCATCGGGGAGCCGACCATGTACGCCTATGACTTTCGCCACGATCTGAACCTGCTCGACATACGCTGGACCGGGCTGTTCACGCCCGAGCTCGCGACGCGCTATGCCCGCGAACTGGTCGACGCGTTCCGGCGCAGCGGTTTTCGCCCCGGTTACCGCCTGCGCATCGACATGAGCGACATCACCGTCCAGCCGCGCGAAGCGATCATGACCGTGCACGAGTGCTTGCGCGACTTTCCCCGCGCCAGCCGCATCGCGATGATCAACCGCAGCGCGATCGGGCGACAGCAGATCGCGCGGCTGATGACCCAGCCCTACCTACGCGTCTTCGATCGCGCGGAGGACAGTCTGGGCTGGCTGACCGCACCGGAAGAGGTGGCGGCCTGATCCAGGGGCGCAATCGCTCTGGCATGCAGCCCACACTCCTGATCCAGCCGACTTGTGGCATTTGGGAGTCGGTGCCAGTGTCCCGGTCATGCTTGCCGCCACTGATGTCGCACATCGATTTCTATCGATAGTCTGGGCAGACGAAGTCCCTGACATCGAAACGCTTGCTCGGGCGATCGATTGCCTATTGGCGCAGTCTTACGATGTAGTTTCCGGCAATTGCACCGAGGAAGACGCGGACCCACCCCCGATTGATGGCAATCTCCTATACCAGGATGTGGCAAATCGTTTTCCGTATCTTGGTCTCTACCCTCTTGCCGATCCGCTCGCTTCGATTGATGCCGACAGAATGATGGGAGATGGCGTCGACGATCTTGCTGACATCACGCACGATTTACGTGAAGTCGTGTGGTGGAGTGAGAATTACGGACTGGGTGACGCGGCGTTCTGCTTTCGACTGTTGTTTCCACATTGGGGCCGACATGCGCGAGGTCTTTCCATGTATCTACACGCCCAGATGTGGGGCTGAATATGATTGGTTCAACAAAAACCACTGAGCAGAGGCGGAGGGCGGAGACCGCAGGCCGACGCGGTGAGCGGCTCGCGGCATGGTGGCTGCGGCTGAAGGGCTGGACGATCCTCGACCGGCGCATCCGCACCCCGGCCGGCGAGGTCGACTTGATCGCACGGCGCGGGTCGCTGGTCGCCTTTGTCGAGGTGAAGACGCGCAAGACCGCCGCCGAATTGGACTTCGCGATCGACGAGCGCCGCCTCGCCCGGGTCGCGGCGGCGGCGGAGGTGCTCATGCCGACCTATGCCGGGCCGGGCGACGATATTCGCATCGACGTCATCCTGCTCGCGCCGGGCACGCGGCCTCGGCACATCGAAAACGCATGGTGCGGGTGACAGGACGCGGGCGAAACATTACCTCCCCTGCCAAAGACCCGTCCGAACGAAGGAACGCCCCATGACCCAGCCGCTGACCGTCGCCGTCCAGATGGACCCGATGGACCAGATCAATATCGCGGGCGACTCGACCTTCGCGCTGATGCTGTCGGCCCAAGCACGCGGGCACAAACTGTTCCACTATGATGCGGGCGACCTCAACTGGTCCGACGGGCAGTTGTGGACCAAGGCGCATCCCGTGACCGTGCAGCGCGTCGCGGGCGACCATTACCGCTTCGGCGAGCCGGTGAAGCTGGATCTGGGCGACGAGGCCGATGTCGTGCTGATGCGGCAGGACCCGCCCTTCGACCTGGGCTATATCACCGCCACCCATCTGCTGGAGCGGGTGGCCGAGAAGACGCTGGTCGTCAACAATCCGCGCAGCGTGCGCAACGCGCCCGAAAAGGTCTTCGTCCTCGACTATCCGCAGTTCATGCCGCCGACGCTCGTCACCCGCTCGCTGGAGGAGGCGCGTGCCTTCCTCGCCGAGCATGGCGAGATCGTCATCAAGCCGCTGCACGGCAATGGCGGCAAGGCGATCTTCAAGGTCGGCCGCGACGGCGCGAACCTGTCGGCGCTGATCGAGGTGTTCAACACCGCTTACCGCGAACCGCATATGGTGCAGGCCTTCCTGCCCGCCGTCGCCAAGGGCGACAAGCGGATCGTGCTGATCGACGGTGAGGTGGCGGGCGCGATCAACCGCCTGCCGGGTGAGGGCGAGATCCGCTCCAACCTGGCGGTCGGCGGCTCGGCGGAGAAGACCGAACTGACGGCGCGCGAGCGCGAAATCTGCGAAGTCCTCGGCCCGGAGTTGAAGCGGCGCGGCCTGTTGTTCGTCGGCATCGACGTGATCGGTGGCGAATGGCTGACCGAGATCAACGTCACCTCCCCGACCGGCATCGTCGCGATCGAAAAGTTCGACGGTACCGATGTCGCTGCGATGATCTGGACCGCGATCGAGGGCAAGGTCGCCGCCAAAGCCTGACCCGACAGGCGGAACCCATCCCCTTCCCCGCGCTTTTGCCTTTGCGAGACAGGAAAGGTGGGTTCGCGATGGCTGCAACGACGATAGGTGCGATGGTGGGTGCCGCAATCGATGGCATGTCGGGTGACGATGGCGTCGCCGATGGCGCGGTCATCGGTGCGGTGACCGGCAATGTCCTGAAGATCGTGCTGCCGATGGCGATCACCTATGCCGTGGGCTGGGCGGTGCTGCGTGGCGCCGGCGAACTCAAGGACCGCGCATTTGGAGAAGCACAATGATCGGACGCATCATCGGCGCGCTTGTCGGGCGCGAAGTCAGCCGTCGTGACGGCAATAACGGCCTGAAGGGCGCGGCGCTCGGCGCGCTGGCGGTCGGTGGCATGCGTCGGCTGGGGCCTCTCGGCCTGCTGCTCGGCGGTGGTTACGCGGCCAAGAAGGCCTATGACCGTCGCAAGGCGGGCAAGGTCACCGGCAACTACTGATCCCACGACCGAACCGTCGATCTACCGCAGCGCGTCAAGCATGTCTTGACGCGCTGCAACTGCGTGCGTCAAAGGCAGACATGCCCAATTCGCCCGCCCATTCCGACGATCCCCACAAGTTGAAGCGCCGCGGCATGTTGTTCGTGCTGTCCTCGCCATCGGGCGCGGGCAAGTCGACGATCGCGCGCAAGTTGCTGGCGGACGATTCCGGCCTGCAGATGTCGGTGTCGGCGACCACGCGCGGGATTCGCCCCGGCGAGGTCGAGGGCAAGGATTATCACTTCGTCGATCTCGAGGAATTTCGCCGCATGGTGGCGAATGACGAATTCCTCGAATGGGCGCATGTCTTCGACAATCGGTATGGCACGCCACGCGCGCAGGTCGAGGCGATGCTGGCCGCCGGCAAGGACGTGCTGTTCGACATCGACTGGCAAGGTGCGCAGCAGCTGTTTCAGATTGCGGGCGGCGACGTGGTGCGCGTCTTCATCTTCCCGCCCTCGATGGAAGAACTGCGCCAGCGACTCGAGCGCCGCGCGACCGACTCGATCGAGGTGATCGACGCCCGCATGGCGCGTGCGACCAACGAGGTCAGCCATTGGGACGGGTACGACTATGTCCTGGTCAATGACGATGTCGAGCAATGCTTCCAGGGCGTGAAGACCATCCTCCAGGCCGAACGCCTGAAGCGCTCGCGCCAGACCGGGTTGATCGGGTTCATTCGGAAACTGACGACGAAGTAAGCGCGGGGCCGGTTCGGGGCGTGCGCGTCGACTTCGACGCGGATGGGAGACGGCCGGCCGCACCAGAGGCCGCCGCACATCCCCACCTCCGTTCAGGCTGAGCGCAGTCGAAGCCCAACGGAAAGCCTGGCCGCGAGCGAATCCCGTGCACTTCGACTTCGCTCAGTGCGAACGGGAGGGGCGGGAAAAGACCAGCATGGCCAAAGACCGCCGCACACTCCCCCCCCCCCCGTTCAGGCTGAGCGTAGTCGAAGCCCAAGGGAAAGCTTGGCCGTGAGTGAATCCCATGCACTTCGACTTCGCTCAGTGCGAACGGAGGGCGGGAGAAGGCCAACGGGACCAGAGACCGCCGCACACTCCACACCCGTTCAGGCTGAGTGCAGTCGAAGCCCACGCCCTGCCCCGGCCACGAACCTCAGCCCAACGCCGCGAGAAACCGCACCGCCGCGTCGAACTCCCGCCGCTTGGCCTCGCGCGCCTCGATGGCGAGATAGTCCTCGCCCCACTCCTCGGCCTGGAAATCCTCGTCGACATGCGCCGCCGTCCAGACGGCATCGGCCCCCGCCGCCCCTTCGAGCAACGCCAGCGCCAGCACCAGCGATCCGGTGATCGTCACCACCGGCGACAGCGCCGCCAATCGGAACGCATTGAGCGCCGCCACCGCCGCCGCCAGCCGCTCGACCGTCGCCTCGGGCTGGGGCCGGTGCATGATGCCGGTGACCAGCGTGAAATGCACGTCATAGCGATCGCGCGCCCAATCGAGCAGCGGGTTCCACGTCGCCGCCTGTCGCGTCACCAGCTCAGGCGGAGAATCGGCGCGGTAACAGAGCAGGTCCGTCTCGGCATAGCGCGCCAGCCCGTCCGCGAACGGCGTGGGGTCCGCCGCGATCCGATCGATTGCAGCATTGGCCAACCCGGTCAGCGGCATGGCACGCGGGTCCACCGTCTCGGCCACGTCGCGCCATTCGGTCGCCACCGCCTCGGCCAGCGCCGCCGTCGGGAGCGCCAGCGGCGTGCGGCCGGGCGTGCGCACCGGCCGGTCGTCCAGCCGGACGACGCGCTCGGCATCGATGGTGACGTTCGTCCAGAACCGCTTCATTCGCCCCCACTCCGCCAACGATGCGCCAGTCCCGCCGGTACGATCGCGATCATCGCCAGCGCCGACAGCACGATCGCCACGCCCAGCGCCTTGTGCGGCCATGTGACCCCGCGCGACGCCAGCACGATGCCCAGCAGCGCACCGGCCACGCCGATCAGGCGAACGCCCACGATGATGAACCAGCGCCGCCGCGCGGGGTCCCGCCCGCTCATGGCCGCACCAGTAGCGCGGGGAGATCGGCGACATCCTGTGCGACGACATCCGCACCCGCCGTCACCAGGTCGTGCATGTCATGATACCCCCAGGCGACACCGACCGCGAAGGCGCCCGCCGCCTTGCCCATCGCCATGTCGAAGCTCGTATCGCCGATCATCGCCACATCCCCGGCCGCGACCCCGCTTTCGGCCATGGCGGCCAGCACCATCGAGGGATCGGGCTTGGACGGATGACGGTCGGCGGTTTGCAGCGTGATGAAGTGATGCGCCAGCCCATGTTCGGCCAGCACGCGCGCCAGCCCGCGATCGGATTTGCCCGTCGCCACGCCCATCAGCCAGCCCCGTTCGGCCAGATGGTCGAGCAGCGCGGGGATGCCCGCGAACAGCGGCTCGGGCTCCATCGCGCCTTCCGTACGCAGGCGGAAGAAGGCGGCCTTATAATCGCTCGCCAATTGCCGGTGGAGATCGTCGTCCAGCGTCGGCGCGAGAACCTGCATCGCCTCGACCAGACTGAGCCCGACGATGCGGCGGATCGCCTGCACCGGCGGCGGGGTCAGCCCCGCCATGGTGAACGCCTCCACCGCCGCGAGGCAGATATTGGCTTGGCTGTCGACGAGGGTGCCGTCGCAATCGAACAGGGCAAGGCGCGGTCGCGTCATCACGCCCTCCTATCGCGCACCGCCGCCGGGGGGAAGCGGGAGCGCGCCGTGCGCGTCACATGCGGTGGATGTTCGCGCGGGCGATGACGCCGGGACACGCGGCTCCACGTTGTCGCCCGGAAAATGACGGCGAACGAATGAGATGATGAACAATGGCTAACAACCACATTCAGCATCGCATCACAGCGAATCGGGCAAAAGAGCTTCAACGACGACGGGAATCATCCCGCCGCCGCCGGATTGAAGATCAAGGGAGATGACGATGTTCAAGAAGCTCTCGCTCGCTGCAGCCGCCCTTGCCGTCGGCGCGACGGCCATGGTTCCGACCGCCGCCACGGCACAGCGTTATTATGGCGACCGTTATGAGCGCGCTTACGGCGATGGCTATTACAACGGATATGATCGTGGCCCGCGCTACGACCGCCGCTATTCCGATCGTCGCGGTTACGCCTATCGCGGCCCGCAGCGGTGCAACAACGGCACCACGGGCACCATCGTCGGCGCGATCGCTGGTGGCCTACTGGGCCGCACCATCGACTCGCGTGGTGATCGTACCCTTGGCACGATCCTGGGCGGCGGCGCCGGCGCACTGGCCGGCCACGCGATCGAGAAGTCGAACAATCCCGGTTATTGCCGCTGATAACCGGGCGTGAGGGGCTTCGGCCCCTCCGTCGGACGACAGCCCCGCTGCCCCCCGGGCCGGCGGGGTTTGTCATGCCAGCCGCGTTCATCATCCCATCCCGCCGTTCGCGCTGAGCGAAGTCGAAGCGCATGGGATTCGCTTGCGGACAGGGCGCTGCGTTGGCTTCGACTACGCTCAGCCTGAACGGGGTTTCGGGGCGGTGTTCGGCGCGGTGGCGTTCGCGAGCGCTGGGCGTACGGCCGTTACTACCGCGTCCCGCGCCCCCGCCGCTCGCCACGGCGTTCCTTGCGATACTGTTTGGCGTGCGCCTTGGCGCGCTGCTTCAGGACGTCCTTGGGGGGCGGCCCGCGATCCTCGTCTTGGGGCAGGACGTCGCCGCGAATCTCGTCGAAGCCCAGCTGGTTCATCGATTCGGCGAAGTGGCTCGGCAGCTCGGCGGTCTGGTCGATACGGCCGCCATCGGGATGGTCGACGCGGATGCGGCGCGCATGCAAGTGCATCTTGCGGCTGATCCCGCCGGTCAGGAAGGCCGCCGCGCCGCCGTACTTGCCGTCGCCGACGATCGGATGGCCGATCGCCGCCATGTGCACGCGCAGCTGATGCGTGCGCCCCGTGAACGGCTGCAGCTCGACCCAGCAGCAGCGATTGCCCGCCCGCTCTATCACGCGGTAGCGCGAACGCGCCGCCTGGCCGTTCTCCTCGTCGACATGCATTTTCTCGCCGCCGGTGCCGGGCTGCTTGGCGATGGGCAGTTCAATCGTGCCGTCCTCGATCGAGGGCACGCCGACGACAAGCGCCCAATAGATCTTCTTGGCGGTGCGCCCCGAAAACGCCTTGGCGAAGAACGCGGCCGCACGCGCGTTACGCGCGACCAGCAGTGCGCCCGAGGTGTCCTTGTCCAGCCGGTGAACCAGCTTGGGTCGGCCCTCCGCCTCGAACTGAAGCGCATCCAGCAGGCCATCGACATGGGTGGTCGTCTTCGTCCCGCCCTGCGTCGCCAGCCCCGGTGGCTTGTTGAGGACCAGCGCGTCGCGATCCTTGTGGATCACCATCTCGCGCGCGAACGCCGCCTCGTCCTCGGTCAGGACGTTGCGCGGCCGGCTGGGCTTGGCGCTTTCGGCGGGCGCCGCCTCGGCCGGGGGTACGCGCAGCACCTGGCCCGCCGTGATGCGATCGCCCGGCGTCGCGCGCGCGCCATCGACGCGAAGCTGGCCGGTGCGCGCCCATTTGGCGACGGTGGTGAAGCTGGTGTCGGGCAGATGACGCTTGAACCAGCGGTCCAGCCGGATGCCGTCATCGTCATAGCCGACCGTGAACTGGCGGACGGAGTCCGTCATGCAAAAATCCTTGTTATCGAAAGTCCGGCCCACAGCGCGGCCAGCGAACCCAGCAACGACAAGGCGATGTAACCGATCGCGACCGTCACCTGGCCGCGTTCGATCAATGTGATGGCGTCCAGCGAGAAGGAGGAAAAGGTGGTGAACCCACCCAATACCCCCACGCCGATGAACAGTCGCCACCCCTCCGCGCCGCCGGTGCGTGCCATAGCGCCGGCCAGCACACCCATCAGCAGCCCGCCGACCCAATTGACGGTCAGCGTGCCATAGGGAAAGCCCGGGCCCAGCGCCTGAAGCATGAATCGCCCGGTCAGATGCCTGGCCCCCGCCCCCAAGGCGCCGCCCAGCATCACGAGAAGAAGCGGTGACATGATTCCGCTCCCCTAGCGCAAGCCCGCTTCCCAGGCAAAGGAAGGTTGCGGATCGTGCGGGATCAACCGCCCTTCACGATCAGATCGACGTCGGTTCCCCCGCCGCCACGTGCCTTTGCATAGAGCAGATAGGCCGCCGCCCCCCGCGTTCCGCCCAGCACATGCTGCGCGCCGTCACGCTTGTGCTCGGCATCGTACCCTGCCGCCTTCGCGCGGCTATGGTAATAATCGACCACCTTGGTCACCGGGCCGCCCGCCTGGAAGCTGACGATGCGAAGCGCACAGCCATCGGCGTCGTTGCCGGCGGCTTCGTTCACGCGGCCGCCGGGATAGACGGCGAAAGCGTCCGGCAGCCGGTTCGCCCATGCCGCCGAATAACGCAAGCTCGCCAGGCACCGGGCATTGCCCGCCTGCTGCCCCGCAAGCGCGGCGAGCGTGAAGGCCTTGGTGGCGGCCCGACATTCGGGGCAATCGCGCGCGGCGGGCGGGGCGGCGGTCAGCGTTCGCGCATCGACCGGATCGCCCGGCGGCGGCAGCACCGGCACCTGATCGCTGTCGGGCCGGTTGGGTGGGCGCACGGCATTGGCGTTGGAGCTCTGGGTCAGGCCCGGATCGACCATGATCTGCGCCGCGAGCGCCTCGGCCAGCTGGGGGTCCTGCGCCGGCCGGCCGCCATCGGTCATCGCCGTCAGTTCGTTGTCGAGCGCGTTCAGCTGCGCATCGTCATCCGACCGCGCGTCGCAACCGGCAAGCCACAAACAGGTCAACGGGATCAGGAGTCGCAGCGGCTTGGCCATCATGACGGGTGCTGTAGCACGCCGCGCTCATCCGATCGTTAACGCAGCCCCCCCGATCGTGCGGCATCGATGTCCCGCACCGGGAAGCCGGTGTCGCATGCTTGTATATCGGGCGGGCCACCGCCATCTTGAAAGCCATGCTGAACCTGTTCTCGATCGTCATCGGCGTCGTCGCGCTTTTGCTGGGCATCGTGCCGTTCCTGCCCTTTTTCGCCTGGGGCTATTGGTTCGTCATTCCCATCGCTATCGTCGGCGCGGCGGTGGGCGCGCTGTCGTCGCGCAATGGTGGCCGAAACCTCAACCTGATCCTGATCCTGATCTTCGGGTTGCGCTTGATGCTGGGTGGCGGCCTGATCTGAACGGGAAACGGCCCGGTGCGCCGCCGCACCGGGCCGTCTCGACAGGCTGACCGCCGCGTTCAGCGGCAGCGGACCTGCCCGCGATCGATCTGCCGACCCAGGAGCGCGCCGCCGCCCGCACCGATCACGGTGCCCAGCAGCCGCGAGCCGCCGCCGGCGATCACATTGCCCAGCGTACCGCCCGCCAGACCGCCGATCAGCAGACCGGTGGTGCCGTCATTACGGCGGCAATAATAGCGGCCGTTCATCCCGCGATAGATGCGGTCGTTGCGGCCCAGCACGCGCGGTTGATAGTAACGGCCATCGCGATAATAGCGCTCCGGGTAATAACCGCGCTGGCCCGGCTCGAACCGGTTATAGTCGTAATTGCGCCAACGGACGTTGCGCATGTCGCGGCGATAGTCCTTGCGCGCGTCGCGCACGTCCTCGCGATAGTCCTTGCGCGCCTCGCGGATGTCGCGGCGCGAGTCGGCATTGCGGACATCGCGGCGATAGTCGCGGCGGGCGTCGCGAATGTCGTTCTGATATTCGCGGCGCGCTTCCCAGCCATTGCTCTGCGCGGCGGCCGGCATCGCGGTGAAAGTCATCGCGGCCATCGTGGCCGACAAAAGAGCGATACGCATGACGATACTCCCGTCTATTGAGATGCAGGTTGAACGCCTGTTCCGCGCCGGTCGTTTCGTGAACGGAAAACTACCTTTCGTTCACCGACGAGACATGGGTCGCGCCGGCCTGACCCCATGAAAAAGGGCGCCACCCGAAGGTGACGCCCCTTTAAACTTACATGGGAAACAGGATCAGCGGCAGCGACGCTTGCTCGTGCCGCGCTCGACTTCGCGACCGGCCAGCGCACCGACGGCGGCGCCGCCCAGCGTACCCAGCGTACGGTCGCCGCGCGTATCGATGGTGCGACCGAGCAGCGCGCCGGCGACGCCACCGACGACCAGGCCGGTCGTGCCATCGGGCTTGCGGCAGCGGACACGGCCGCGATCATCGCGCCATTCCCGATACTTGTAACGGCGCTGCGCATCGGCGGCGGTGACGGGCACGAGCATCGAGGGAACCACCATCGCCGTGCAACCCAGAGCGAGCATCAATTTCCGCATGGCCAACTTCCTTTCGAATATGATCTGTTTCCGTAACGTCCGCACCCTAATGTCCGTTGCATGAACCAGACATAACGTACCGTTCATGAAACGGCATCGTCGCGATGGCCTTCCCCCCTGCCCGCCACCGCCTTAAGACCGACGGCGATGCTGCCCGAACCCACCGCCATGCTGCCCGCCGCGATGCCCTGGCTCGACCTGGCGGGGCTGGCGGTGTTCGCGGTGTCGGGAGCGCTGGTCGCGGCCAAGCATCGCCAGACGATGGTGACCCTGGTCTTCTTCGCGCTCATCACCGGGGTCGGCGGCGGCACGCTGCGCGACCTGATGATCGATGCGCCCGTCTTCTGGGTGCATGATGCACGGGTGCCGGTGGTGTGTCTGGCCGCCGCCATCGCGGTGTGGGCCACGCCCGAGCGCTGGTGGCGTGGCAGCGCGCTCGACTGGTTCGACGCGGTGGGGCTGGCCGCCTATGCCGTATACGGCGCGGCCAAGGCGAGCGGCTATGGCATCCCGCCGGTCCCGGCGGCGATGCTGGGCGTGGTGTCGGCCTGCGTCGGCGGCATCATCCGCGACGTGATCGCGGGCGAACCGTCGATCCTGATGCGCCCCGAACTCTATGTCACCGCCGCCGCGCTCGCCTCGACCAGCTATGTGATCCTGACCGCGCTGGGCGTGCCGTTGGCGGGGCCGATCGCGGCGCTGGCGGGGTTTCTGTTGCGCGGGGCGGCTATCCATTACCGGATCGCCCTGCCCGCTTATCCGGCCAGGGGGGGCGAGGAGCGGTGATAGGGTTTCGCGTGGCCTTCGACTGCGCTCAGGCTGAACGGAGGTGAAACCCTGAAATCCGTTCAGGCTGAGCGAAGTCGAAGCCCAAGGGAATCGCCCTCACCGCCCCAGCATCAACTCCGGCCGCACCACCCGGTCGAAGGTCGCCTCGTCGACCAGCCCCAACTCCAGCCCGGCTTCCTTCAGCGTCTGTCCCTGCTGATGCGCATGCTTGGCGATCTTGGCGGCATTGTCATAACCGATCTCGGGCGCCAGCGCGGTCACCAGCATCAGCGAGCGGTCGAGCAGTTCGGTGATCCGGTCGCGATTGACCGTCATCCCCTCGACCGTGCGCTCGGCGAAACTTTCCATCCCGACCGCCAGCAGATGGATCGAGCGCAACACGTTCGCGCCGATCAGCGGCTTGAAGACGTTGAGTTCCAGATGCCCCTGCAAGCCGCCGACCGTCACGGCGGCGTTGTTGCCGATCACCTGCGCGGCGACCATGGTCAGCATCTCGCACTGGGTCGGGTTGACCTTGCCCGGCATGATCGAGCTGCCGGGCTCGTTGGCGGGCAGTTCCAGCTCGCCCAGCCCCGAACGCGGGCCGGAACCCAGTAGACGGATGTCGTTGGCGATCTTGGTGAGCGCCACCGCCAGCACATTCAAGGCGCCATGCAGATCGACCAGCCCGTCATTACTTGCCAGCGCCTCGAACTTGTTGGGCGCGGTCACGAAGTCGATGCCGGTCGCCTCGGCGATCTCGGCGGCGATCGCCTCGGCAAAGCCGTTCGGCGCGTTCAGCCCGGTGCCGACCGCCGTCCCCCCTTGCGCCAGCGGCAGGATATTGCGGTGGAGCGTCCCCTCGATCCGGTCGCGGGCATTGGCGAGTTGCTGCACATAGCCCGAAAATTCCTGCCCCAGCGTCAGCGGCGTCGCATCCTGCAAATGGGTACGGCCGATCTTGACGATGTCGTCCCAGGCCGTCGCCTTGGCGTCGAGCGCGGCGTGGAGCCGGTCCAGCGCGGGCAGGAGCTGGCGGTTCACCGCGATGGCGGCGGCGACATGCAGCGCGGTCGGGAAGGTGTCGTTGGAGGACTGGCCCCGGTTCACATCGTCATTGGGATGGACCGGCGACTTGCCGCCGCGCGTGCCGGTCAGCATCTCGTTGGCGCGGCCCGCGATCACTTCATTGGCGTTCATGTTGGACTGGGTGCCCGAGCCGGTCTGCCAGATGACCAGCGGAAACTGGTCGTCATGCCGCCCGTCGATCACCTCCTGCGCCGCCGCCTCGATCGCATCGGCCTTGTCCGCCCTCAGCCCGTGCCCGCGATTGATTCGCGCGGCGGCCTTTTTGACGATGGCGAGAGCGTGGACGATACCGATCGGCATCCTTTCCCGCTCGCCAAAGGGAAAATTCTCGAGACTGCGTTCGGTCTGCGCGCCCCAATAGGCGTCGGCGGGAACCTCGATCGGGCCGATCGAGTCGGTTTCGGTGCGGGTCTGGGTCATGATGGAGGGACTCACCGGATGGGGAATGGGTTCCGCATCTGATCATGCCGCTTCCGGTTCACATAGGCCCCACCCCGGCGAAGGCCGGGGTCCAGTTGCTGCGCGCTATCGAGGGGTGCGTGGAACTCGCCCCCCTTCCACGCCACGGCATTCCTTGCCATTGGCGTCAGAGGAACTGGGCCCCGGCCTTCGCCGGGGGACACGATTTTGGTTCGCGCGGAGGCGCGGAGAACGCGGAGGGGGTTGGCTTCATGGCGCCTACCGCCCTGCCCCATCTACCGGTAGCAAACGGGATCGCTGATGAGGCGCGGGACGTCTCTTCGTCCTCCGCGCCTCTGCGCGACATCATTTCTTCCGCTTGAAATCCACCGCGACGACGTTGCTGCCGTCCTCGACCGGCTTGGCGACGGGCTCGTCATTCTCGGCCGAATCGTGCGGATCGGGATCGCCCTGGGGATCGTCGGCGACGTGGAAGCCCAGTTCGAACTGCACTTCCGGATCGTGGAAGCGCGTGATCGCCGAATAGGGAATCACCAGCTTGGAGGGCACCTGGTTGAAGCTGAGCCCGACCGAGAAGCGATTCTCGTCCACCGTCAGGTCCCAGAAGCGATTCTGCAGGACGATCGTCATCTCGTCCGGGAATCGCTCCATCAGGCGCTGCGGGATGTCGACGCCGGGTGCCTGCGTCTTGAAGGTGATGTAGAAATGGTGCGTGCCGGGCAGATGCCCCGTCTCCGCCACCGGGCCGAGTACACGCCCCACCACGGCGCGCAGGGCCTCCTGCACGATGTCGTCATAGGGGATGAGGCTGTCGGGCAATCCTTCGGTCATGGCCCATGGACTAGCGGCCTTTGATCGCGGGTCAAGATTGCATGGGACGGATAGGTGTTTATGGGGATGCCATGCGCACCGCCACCGTCCACCGCGCCACTGCGGAAACCGTCATCGACGTCACCGTCAATCTCGACGGCACCGGCGTCTATCAGAACGCCACCGGCATCGGCTTTCTCGACCATATGCTCGACCAGCTGTCGCGGCATTCGCTGATCGACCTGTCGGTCAAGGTGGAGGGCGACCTGCACATCGACGGGCACCACACGACCGAGGATAGCGCGCTTGCGATCGGACAGGCCTTTGCCAAGGCGCTGGGCGACAAGCGCGGCATCCGCCGCTATGGCGAGGCGCTGTCGCCGATGGACGAGGTGCTGACCCGCACCGCGCTCGACATTTCGGGGCGCCCCTGGCTGGTGTGGAAGGTGCCGTTCACCAATCCGATGCTGGGCACGCTGCAGACCGAAATGATCGAGCACTGGTTCCACAGCTTCGCGCAGGAGGCGGGCATCACGCTGCACGTCGAGCTGCTGCACGGCCACAACAACCATCACATCGCGGAGAGCATCTTCAAGGGCCTGGCCCGTGCGTTGCGGATGGCGGTCGAGATCGACCCGCGCAAGGCCGACGCCATCCCCTCGACCAAGGGCATGTTGTGACGCTGGCGCTGATCGATATCGAGTCGGGCAATCTCCACTCGGTCGACAACGCCCTGCGCGCGGCGGGGGCGAGCGATGTGGTCATCACCGCCGACCCAGACGTGATCGCCAGGGCCGACCGGATCGTCCTGCCGGGCGTCGGCGCGTTCGGGGCATGTGCGGCGAATCTGCGCGCGGTCGACGGGCTGGAAGAGGCGTTGCGCGACGCCGCCCTCACCCGCGCGCGGCCCTTCCTGGGCATATGCGTCGGCATGCAGTTGCTCGCCGACGCCAGCGACGAGATGGGCGAGCATCGGGGCTTGGGCTGGATTCCCGGCCGCGTGACGCGCCTCACCCCCGCCGATCCGGCCGCCAAGGTGCCGCATATGGGCTGGAACGATGTGCAGCCGACCCGCGAGCATCCGCTGATCGTGCCGGGCGAGGCCTATTTCCTCCACAGCTATGCCTTTACCGGCGAACATGTGCTGGCGACCACCGATCACGCCGGTCCCGTCACCGCTGCGATCGGCCGCGACACCATCGTCGGCGCGCAATTCCACCCCGAGAAGAGCCAGCGTTATGGCCTCTCCTTCCTCACCCGTTTCCTGGAGTGGCATCCGTGAGCCTCATCGTCTTCCCCGCCATCGACCTGAAGGGCGGCCAGGTCGTCCGCTTGGCCGAGGGCGATATGGACCGCGCCACCGTCTACGGCGACGATCCCACCCATCAGGCGATGCTCTTCGCCGAGGCGGGCGCGCAGCACCTGCATGTCGTCGATCTGGATGGTGCCTTTGCGGGCGAGTCGGTCAATGGCGAAGCGGTGCAGGCGATCGTCAAAGCCTTTCCCGGCCATGTCCAGCTGGGCGGCGGCATCCGCAACCCTGAGAATGTCGAGCGCTGGTTCGATCTGGGCGTGTCGCGCGTCGTGATCGGCACGGCGGCGCTGGAGAATCCCGACTTCGTGCGCGACATGGCCAAGGCCTATCCGGGCGGTATCGTCGTCGCCGTCGATGCCAAGGACGGCATGGTCGCCACGCGTGGCTGGGCCGATGTGTCGACCGTCTCGGTCGAGGACCTCGCGCGCCGGTTCGAGGATGCGGGCGTCGCCTCGCTGCTCTTTACGGACGTGGGCCGCGACGGGATGCTCAAGGGCTGCAACGTGCCCGCCACCGTCGATCTGGCGCGCGCGGTGCGTATCCCGGTGATCGCCAGCGGCGGCGTGGCGGGGATCGGCGACATCCATATGCTGGCGCTCCATCATCAGGATGGGGTCGAGGGCGTCATCACCGGCCGGGCGCTCTATGACGGGCGGCTCGATCTGGCGGCGGCGCTGTCGGTGGCGGCGGCCGCATGACCGTCCGTGCGCGCGTCATCCCCTGCCTCGACGTCGCGAACGGCCGGGTGGTCAAGGGCGTCAACTTCGTCGACCTGATCGATGCGGGCGATCCCGTCGAGCAGGCGCGCGCTTATGACGCGGCGGGCGCGGACGAGCTCTGCTTCCTCGACATCACCGCCAGCCATGAGGCGCGCGGCACCATATTGGACGTGGTACGACGGACGGCGGCGGTGTGCTTCATGCCGCTGACCGTGGGCGGTGGGGTTCGCACCGCCGAGGATGCGCGCGCGCTGCTGCTGGCGGGCGCGGACAAGGTGGCGGTCAACTCCGCCGCCGTCAGCCGCCCGGAAGTCGTCTCCGACATCGCCGAGCGATTCGGCAGCCAGTGCTGCGTCGCCAGTGTCGACGCACGGCGGACGGCCAATGGCTGGGAGGTGTTCACCCATGGCGGGCGGCGCGCGACCGGGATCGATGCGATCGAACATGCGCTTCGGCTGGCCGAACTGGGCGCGGGCGAGTTGTTGGTGACCTCGATGGACCGGGACGGGACGCGGGGTGGCTACGATCTCGACCTGATCCGCACCATCGCCGACCGGACCAGCGTGCCGGTGGTGGCGAGCGGTGGCGTCGGGGGACTGGACGATCTGGTCGCCGGGGTTCGTGACGGCCATGCCTCGGCGGTGCTGGCGGCGTCGATCTTCCACTTCGGCGATGCGTCAATTGCCGATGCGCACCGCGCGCTCGCGGCGGCGGGGGTGCCGGTTCGGGCGCATTGATTTTCGCGCGAAGCCGCGAGGGCGCGAAGAATTTTTGGTTCGCGCGGAGGCGCGGAGGCGCGGAGAGACTGGGTGTGGGGTTGGCGATGGGCTTTCCCCATTCGTGGAACACGTCTTCCGCCCGCCACCTCCTCCCCCCTCCGTTCACGCTGAACGAAGTCGAAGCGCACGCCCGGCGCTTTGCCCAATGGCGCGGTTGTCCCTTGGCCTTCGACTTCGCTCAGGCTGAACGGAGGTTGGGGGTCTGCCTCATCGATCGGAAGACATGCGCCCCCCTGAGAGGTACAGGCCACCGCCCGCCCAAGAACCAGACCCTCCGCGTCTCCGCGCCTCCGCGCCTCCGCGCGAACAAAAAAACTTCGCGTCCTCGTGTCCTCGCGTGAACCAAACTCCGCCGGATGACCCCCGCCCGACACGCTGCTAAAACACCCCCTATGCCCACCACTACCCTGACCACCGCCGCCGCCCATAACGGAGCGCCCCGGGCGCGAAGCCATCCCGAATGGTCCGACATCGGCCTGTTCGTCTTCGCGATCG
The DNA here is from genome assembly GCF_050274375.1 of Sphingomonas sp. NPDC019816. Lineage (NCBI taxonomy): Bacteria > Pseudomonadati > Pseudomonadota > Alphaproteobacteria > Sphingomonadales > Sphingomonadaceae > Sphingomonas > Sphingomonas sp. NPDC019816. Next base: position 14,003 of record NZ_JBNNOB010000024.1, on the reverse strand, counting down.
GTGCGGTCTGGCTGCTTCGTCACCTGATGCGCCGCCGCAACCGCAAGGATTGACGCGAGCGCTTCCCCGCGCCACCCACGCCGCCATGGACATGCTCGACCGCCTCGAAGCCACGATCCGCGCGCGCCGCGACGACGGCGACGCCGCCACCTCCTATGCCGCGAGCCTCTTTGCCAAGGGCCGCCCCAAGATCGCGCAGAAACTGGGCGAGGAAGCGGTCGAGACGGTGATCGCCGCCATGGCGCAGCCTGACAAGATCGTGTCCGAGGCCGCCGACCTGATGTTCCATCTGATCGTGCTGCTGGCCGATACGGGCCACACGCTGGACGATGTCCGCGCCGAACTGGCGCGGCGCGAGGGCGTGTCGGGGCATGACGAAAAGGCTGCGCGGCCCCGTTAATCCCACGGAGAATTTCGATGCCGATCGACGCCACGCTTCCCTATGACGATCAGAATATCTTCGCGAAGATCCTGCGCGACGAGATCCCGTCTAGCCGTGTCTACGAAGATGAATGGGCGGTCGCGTTCCACGACATCGCGCCGCATGCGCCGACGCATATCCTGGTGATCCCGCGTGGGGCCTATGTGTCATGGGACGATTTCTCCGCGCGCGCCGGCGAGGCGGAAATTGCCGGCTTTGTCCGCGCGGTCGGCCATGTCGCGCGCGAGGCCGGGGCGGTGCAGCCGGGATACCGGCTGCTGGCGAATATCGGTGCGGATGCCGGGCAGGAAGTGCCGCATCTCCATGTGCATATCCTGGCGGGCAAACCGCTCGGCCCGATGCTGACGCGCTGACCCAGCCACTTGGCACGCCCCTCCCATAAACGGGAGGGGATGGGGGAGGGAAACGCCACGGGCGACAGGCTCGGTGAGACACCCCGCCCTCCCCAAACCCCTCCCGCCTGCGGGAGGGGCTCGCCGCACGATACAGAACGGCGGCCTATACCTCGGAGCAGGCGGAAGAAGGGCTTTAATCCACTCCCCCGAGCGCATCCCGCGCACCTTAGGGATTGCGCGTAATAAAATTGCAGCTAACTTCCCCGACCATTCACCAAACACCGGGCGCGCCCTCGATCGGGGCCGCCTTCCCTCGGGGGGATTGGACATTCATGATTTTCGGGCGCGTTAAGCCTCTGGACGCCATTTTGGCGACCGCCGAGAAGAAGGGGCTGCAACGATCGCTAGGCGCGTTCCAGCTCACCATGCTGGGTATCGGCGCCGTCATCGGTACGGGCATCTTCGTTCTCACATCCGAAGCCGCGCAAAAGGCGGGGCCGGGGATGATGCTGTCCTTCGTGCTGGCGGGCTTCGTCTGCGCGGTCGCGGCTTTGTGCTATTCCGAGCTGGCCTCGATGGTGCCGGTCGCGGGGTCGGCCTACACCTACACCTATGCGGTGATGGGTGAGCTGCTGGCCTGGATGGTCGGCTGGGCGTTGATCCTCGAATATGCGGTCGGCGCCTCCGCCGTCGCGGTCGGCTGGTCGGGTTATGTCGTTGGGCAGATCCGCAACCTGCTCGGCATCGACATACCGATGGAGTGGGTCAACGGCCCCTCCTCGGGCGGTTATATCAACCTGCCCGCCGTCATCATCTCGCTGCTCGTCACTTGGCTGCTGGTCGTCGGCACCACCGAGAGCGCCCGCGTCAACGCCATCCTGGTCGCGATCAAGGTCGCCGCGCTGACCCTGTTCATCGCGCTGTCGGTGCCGGTGATGAACGGCGCGCATTTCGAACCGTTCATGCCCACCGGCCTGACCGGTGTCGCTGGCGCGGCCGCCTCGATCTTCTTCGCCTATGTCGGCTTCGACGCGGTCTCGACCGCCGCCGAGGAGACCAAGAATCCGCAGCGCAACGTGCCCATCGGCCTGATCGCGTCGCTGCTGTTCTGCACCGTTTTCTATCTGCTCGTCTCGGCGGGGGCGATCGGCTCGCCGCTGGGTGCGCAGCCGGTGCGTGACGCTGCCGGCGTCGTGCTGTCGCCGGGCACGTCGGAACTGGCCGCACAGTGCAAGGCGATCGTGGCGAGTGGCGCGGCCGAGCCGCTGTCCTGCTCGCGCGAGGCGCTGGCGCACGTCCTGCGTACCATCGGCTGGGAGAAGATCGGCAATCTGATCGGCCTGGCCGCCACGCTGGCGCTGCCCTCGGTCGTCCTCATGATGATGTTCGGCCAGACCCGCGTGTTCTTCACCATGGCGCGTGACGGCCTGTTGCCCGAAAAGCTCGCCTCGGTGCATCCGCGCTATCGCACGCCGCACGTCGTGACGATCGTGACCGGCATCGCCGCGACCATCGCCTCGGCCTTTCTGCCGGTCGGCAAGCTGGCGGACTATTCCAACTCGGGCACGCTGTTCGCCTTCTTCATGGTGGCGCTGTCGGTGATGGTGCTGCGCAAGACCGATCCGAGCCGCAAGCGGCCGTTCCGCACGCCCGCCGTGTTCATCGTCGCGCCCGCCGCGATGATCGGTTGCGCGTATCTGTACTTCTCGCTGCCGCTGATCGCGATCCTGGTCCTGCCGGGCTGGGGCGCGGTGGGTCTGGCGATCTACTTCCTCTACAGCCGCAAGCGCAGCCATGTCGGGCGCGGCGTGATCGACGTGGTCGACGACCCCGCGATGCAGCCCGAAGTGGCCAAGCCGATCGACCGCTGATCGGCGTTCGACAGACACGAAAAAGGCCCGGAGGAGCAATCCTCCGGGCCTTTTTATTTGGCTTTGACTTGAACCTTACAGGCTGGCGGCGAGCGTCTTCAGGTCGACCTGGGGACGTGCGCCGAAATGGCTTATGATCTCGGCGGCGCAGGCCGCGCCCAGCGTCAGCGAGGCCTTCAGGTCCTCGCCATGCGTCTGGCCATAGAGGAAGCCTGCCGCGAACAGGTCACCCGCGCCCGTGGTATCGACGACCTTGTCGACGGGATGGGCGGGCACGGTCACGCGCTCATCACCGCGCACCGCCAGCGCGCCCTTTTCGGCGAGCGTGACGACCAGCGTCTCGACCTTGTCCTTCAGCGAGGCGACCGCAGCCTCGACATCCGCCGTTTCGGTCAGCGCGACGATCTCGGTCTCGTTGGCGAAGATCACGTCGATCATGCCGCCGTCGATCAGCGCGTGGAAATCAGCGCGGTGACGGTCGATCACGAACTCGGCGGAGGCGGTGAAGGCGATCTTGCGGCCCGCCTCACGCGCGACCTCGATCGCGGCGCGCATCGCGGCGCGGGGCTCTTCGGGGTCCCACAGATAGCCCTCGATATACAGATAGGCGGCATCGGCGATCAGCGAACGGTCCAACGCCTCGGCGGGCAGATAGTGCGACGCGCCCAGGAAGGTGTTCATCGTCCGCTGGCCATCGGGGCTGACGAAGATCATGCAGCGCGCCGTCGTCGGCTGGCCCTCGCGGGCGGGGGTGTCGAAGCGGACGCCGGCGGCGCGGATGTCGTGCGCGAAGACCTCGCCCAGCTGGTCGTCGGCGACTTGGCCGATAAACGCGGTCTTGCCGCCCAGTGCGGCGATGCCGGCCAGCGTATTGGCGGCCGAGCCACCCGAAATCTCGCGACCGGGACCCATCTTGGCATACAGCGCATCGGCCTCCTCAGGCGAGAAGACGAGCTGCATCGCGCCCTTGGTCATGCCGTTTTCGGCAATGAAGTCATCCTCGGCGGAGGCAAGGATATCGACGATGGCATTGCCGATCGCCACCACATCATAGGTGGGGTTGGTCAAGAAACGGACTCCGGGAAATAAGCTGTGATGCCGCCGCCCTAGTCAGCGCGCTACCCCCGCGCAAGACATCAGGGCGGGGGCCGACAGCCGCGCGCGATCGACGCGTCGACATTGACTTGGCCCCGCCCCGCGCGCCATCCCATGCGGCATGATCCGTGCCTTCTTCCTGTCGCTGGGGCAATTGGGCGATCCAGCGATCCGCCGGGTCCTGCTCCGGTCTTTGGCGGCGACCCTAGCGATCTTCGTCGTGGCGGGCGTCGCGCTGTGGTGGGGCGTGCGTGCGGCCCTCACCGGGTGGCTGGGCGCACAGGCGGGGGGCTTGTCGGCTGCGCTTGTCGTGGTGGTCGAGATCGTCACCCTTTGGCTCGCCTTCCGCGCCGTGGCGATGGCGGTGATCGGGCTGTTCGCCGACGACATCGTCGCGGCGGTCGAGGCCCGCCATTATCCGGGCGCGCAGGATACCGCACGGCCGGTGCCGCTGACGCGGGGGCTCGCGATGGGACTCGGCTCGGCGGCGCGGGTCGTGGCGATCAACCTCGTGCTGCTGCCGGTCTATATCGGGCTCCTGGTGACCGGTGTCGGTACGGCGGCGGCGTTCCTGCTGGTCAATGGCTGGCTGTTGTCGCGCGATCTGGGCGACATGGTGGCGGCGCGGCATATGGATGCGGCCGCGATGCGGCGCTGGCGCAAGGCGACCGGGCCGCGGCGCCTGCTGCTGGGGCTTGCCGTCGCGGTGCTGTTCGTGGTTCCGGGGTTGAACCTGCTGGCCCCCGTCCTGGGCGCGAGCATGGCGACGCATGTCTTTCATCGGAGGCGACCCGCATGACCCCCCATTGGCGCAGAACCGCGCTGTTCCTGCTTCCCCCTATGGCGCTGGCCGGCTGTACCGTCCCCCAGGCCGCCGCCCCGGTGCGCGGCATGGCGCCGGTGCCGGTGCCCTATACCAGCGTCGGGCTGGAACGCGTGCTGGGCCAGGATGCAGCCGGCTTGACGAAGCTGTTCGGTGCGGCCGATGCCGATGTTCGCGAGGGGCAGGCGCGCAAGCTGCAATATCAGGGCAAGTTCTGCGTCCTCGACGCCTATCTCTACCCCAAGGATGGTGGCGAGCCGCGCGTCTCCTACATCGATGCGCGCGAGCCCGACGGCAGCGCGATCGACCGCGCTAGTTGCGTTGCAGCACTCACCCGGCGTGACGGCGGACGCTGACGGCGGGCACGGGACGGATCAATAAAAGCCGTTACGGCCCTAATCATAAGGTGTTGAGCGGCAAGCTGCGACATTGCGCCCACAATCCCACTAAAAAATTTGATGCAGTGCGGGAACAATTTTGCACCTCGGTACATTTGCGCTATCGGGACAATGAACATTGCCGCGTCTTGGCGGTCGTTCGCCATGGGAGATTATTTATGATGAAGTTCCTGTCTGCCGTTGCCGCCACGGCGCTGGTCGCCGCTCCGGTTGCCGCCGCTCCGACCAACCCCGCCGCCAGCCTGTCGGTCTCGAAGTCGGTTCGCGCGTCGGCTCCGACCGCCAAGAACAACAAGCTGGCCGGCGGTGGCATCCTCGCCGCTCTGATCGCTGCTGGCGTCGTCGCCATCGGCGTCGTCGCGATCGTCAAGGACGACGACGCGGACAGCAACTGATCGGAGCGGACGGGTTCGCCCGTCCACTGGATCAGCGCATGACGATGCGTGGAGAGGGAGCCGGTTTCGGCTCCCTCTTTCGTTTCGGGGATCAGGCGCCCCAATCGGGTCCATCCGCATCGGGGTAGAACAGGTCGTCGCCCCCGCGATCCTCGCTCACGTCCGGCCTGACTTCGGGCAGGGTCGGCATGCCGCCGCCGAAACGGACACGAATATAGGCCACGGACTTGTCCAGCGCCTGGAAGACGGCCTGTATTTCCTCACCCCGTCGGATCCGCGCCCCGATGAACGGCGCACGCTCGGCCGACAGATAGCCGCCCTGAACGCCGCGCGCACTGAACACGGCGATGGCGTTGGGATCATGGCGATTGCGCGGTTCGGGCCGCAACGTCACCGGATCACCCGCCGCCGACGCCAGCCATTCGAAGCGCCGATTGCTCCGCGCCTTGTCCTCATTGGGAAAGTCGATCCCCACCACCGCCAGCGTCATTTCATCCATCCCGCCTAGCTGGTGGCGACGCCCCCACGCGTCCAGAGGGTCGCGCCCCTCCCATTCCACGACGATCCCGCTATGGTGCACTCATCCTGTCCCATTCGGAGTCTCCATGTCCCTGGCCGCCCTGGCGATGCTGCTCGCCGCCCAATCCGCAACCCATGCCCCCATGGTCGCGCCCGTCCTGACCAGTGCCGACGCCCGCGACGTGCATAGCTATGCCCGCCCGCTGGAGGCGCGGGTCACGCATGTCTCGCTGAACCTCTATGCCGATTTCGATACCCATGTGATGCGCGGCGTCGCGACCCTGTCGGTCGATGCCAAGCCGGACGCCCGGCAACTGGTGGTCGACGACAATGGCCTGCGCATCGTCAGTGTCACCGATGCGCAGAACCGTCCCCTGCCCTACACGGTTGGGCAGGCGGACAAGGTGCACGGCGCGCCGTTGACGATCACGCTGAACGGCAATCGCACGGTCAGGATCGCCTATGCCTCCGCGCCGCAGGCCAAGGCGCTGCAATGGCTGTCGCCCGAACAGACCGCCGGCAAGACGCAGCCCTATCTGTTCAGCCAGGGCGAGGCGATCCTCAACCGCAGCTGGATTCCGACCCAGGATTCGCCCGGCATCCGCCAGACCTGGGACGCCACGGTCAACGCCCCCTGCGCGCTGACCGTCGTGATGAGCGGCGAGCGCACGGGCGAGACGCCGTGCGAAGGCGGCCGCCACACCGCCAGCTATCGCATGGACAAGCCGGTCGCCCCCTATCTGATCGCGCTCGCCATCGGCGACCTGAAGTTCAAGCCATTGAGCGCCAATACCGGCATCTGGACCGAGCCGGCGATGCTGGACAAATCGGCCTGGGAGTTCGCGGGGCTCGACAAGTTCGTGACGGCGGCCGAGGGGCTGTACGGCCCCTATCGCTGGGGCCGCTATGACGTGCTGGTCCTGCCGCCCAGCTTTCCGTTCGGCGGCATGGAGAACCCCACCCTCACCTTCGCCACGCCGACCGTGCTGGCGGGCGACCGCAGCCTCGTCAGCCTGATCGCGCACGAACTGGCGCATAGCTGGTCGGGCAATCTCGTTACCAACGCCACCTGGGACGATTTCTGGCTCAACGAAGGCTTCACCAGCTATTTCGAGAACCGGATCATGGAGTCGATGTACGGCAAGCGCCGCGCCGCCATGGAGGCCGACTTGGCCTGGACCGATATGATGAACGCGGTGAAGGAAGCCGGCGGCCCGCAATCGCCCGACACCAAGCTGCATCTCGATCTCGACGCCAGCCGCGATCCCGACGACGGCATGACCCAGATCGCCTATGACAAGGGCGCGACCTTCCTGCGCACCATCGAGTCCGTCGTTGGTTGCGCGCGCTGGGACGCGTATCTGCGCGGCTATTTCGATCGCCATGCCTTCCAGCCGCAGACAAGTGCAGGCTTCCTGGCCGATCTGCGCAAGAATCTGCTGAAGCCCGGCGAGGATGCGAAGATCGGTGTCGACCAATGGGTCTATCAGCCCGGCATCCCGGCGAACGCGGTCCATGTCCGCTCCGACGCCTTTCCCGCGATCGACGCGGCGGCCAAGGCGTTCGCGGCGGGTGGCCCGGTGTCGGCCGTCCCCGACACAGTCACGACGCAGGAATATGTCCGCTTCCTCGACCAGCTGCCCCGCCAGCTGTCGGCCGAACGGCTCGCCGCGCTCGACGGCCAGTTCCATTGGAACCGGACGGGCAATAGCGAAATCCGCTTCGCCTGGCTCAAACTGGCGCTCGCCAACCGCTATCCGCCAGCCGAGGCATCCGCCGAGCAGTTTCTGACCTCGCAAGGCCGCCGCAGGTTCGTCGCGCCGCTGTTTCAGCAGCTTCAGGGACAGGGCGAATGGGGCCAGGCGCTGGCCAAGCGAATCTATGACAAGGCGCGTCCCGGCTATCATTCGGTGACGCAAGTGACGGTCGATCGCCTGCTCGGACGATAAGCCGAGCCTTGCGAGCGGCGAAACGAGGAACGAAAAACTCGTTTCGCCGCCGTATTTTCAAGTCACCGCCGGGCCGACACCGTTCACCGGATAAGCCCCCGCCGGTCGCTTCCCATCCCGTTCGGCCCCGGTTAATCGAAAATCACACCGACATTCCGACCGGGGGGTCACGTGAAGTTCAAGGCATTTGCAGTGCGATTCGCGCTGATGGCATCCTGCGGCCTGATGATGGCCGCTCCCGCTGCGGCCCAATTCTGGCAGTGTGCGCCTTACGCCCGTGAGATTTCGGGCATCGATATTCACGGCAACGCCAACACCTGGTGGGGCCAGGCCGAGGGCCGCTACGAGCGTGGCCATACGCCGGCGGAAGGTTCGGTCCTGGCGTTCGAGGCGACCCACCGCATGCGCGTGGGTCATGTCGCGATGGTCAGCAAGGTCGTCAGCGACCGTGAAGTCCTCCTGACCCATGCCAACTGGTCGCGCCGCGGCGGCATCGAGCGCGACGTCCGCGCGATCGACATCTCGCCGAACAACGACTGGTCGCTGGTCAAGGTCTGGTATGGCCCCAATGGCGGCTTGGGCACCTCGGCCTACCCCACCAAGGGCTTCATCTATGCGGGCCACAAGCCCAGCGTCTCCGACCTGCCCGCGACCGAGATCGCATCGAACACCGGTGGCCGCGTCAACGGCATCCTGACCTTCGCCGCGCCGATCCAGTAAATCGCGGTTCTGATAGGTTCATCGAACGCGGAACGTGCACTTCGACTTCGCTCAGTGCGAGCGGAGTGAGGGACAAGCCCAACCCTCTTCAACCCACACTATAAAACTCGTTCAGCCTGAGCGCAGTCGAAGGCCACGGGAAGTTTCGTCCCGCGAGGCGTCAAGCCGCCCGAAACGTCATCGCCACGCCGTTCATGCAATAGCGTTTGCCGGTGGGCTTGGGCCCATCGTCGAAGACATGCCCGAGATGCCCGCCGCAACGGCTGCAATGCACCTCGACCCGCTCCATCATCAGGGAACGATCGGTGTCGGTGCCGATCGCGTGCGGCAAGGGTGCCCAGAAGCTCGGCCAACCGGTACCGCTCTCGAACTTCGTCTTGGACGAGAAAAGCGGTTGGCCACAGCCCTTGCAGGCGAAGATGCCGCTGCGATGCTCGCCGTTGAGCGGGCTGCTATAGGGCCGTTCGGTCCCCTCATGACGCAGGACGTTATAGGCGGCGGGGCCCAGCTTCGCCTTCCACGCCGCGTCGCTCATCGCCACCGGGAAACGCTCCGCCGCCTCGGCCTCACGCCCGCAAGCGGACAGGCCCGCCCCCAGAGTGCCGAGACCCAGAAGGGACAGAAACGCGCGGCGATCGGAAGAAGCGGTCATGCCCCTAAGATAGGTATGCCGCCCCGGTCCGAAAAGATCGGCGCCGGGGGGGCCGCTACCCCCGCTTGCGTCGCCAAAAGGGCCGCGTGCTCCCCGATTGCAGCACGCCGCGACGGAACAGCCGCGCGCCGAGCGTGACGAAGATCGCCACCCACAGTGCCTGCCACGCCAGCGCCAGCAGATGCGGCCACAGCGTATCGTCCGCCGCCGCCAGTCCCGCCATCGCGAACGGCGAGGATAGCGGGAAAATCCTCGCCACGCGCGCCAGCCAACCTTGCGGGTCGGACAGCCCACTCAGCGTCAAGGTGAACATGCCGACCTGAACGATGGTGATGGGCAGCGAGAGCATCTGGATCTCACGCATCGTCGAGGCCTGCGCCCCGATCGTCAGGAACACCGAACCCAGCAGCAGATAGGCCATGGTGAAATAGCTGACGAACAGCACGACGAACATCGGCAGGCCGATCGCCGGCGACAACTCGCCGACCACTCCGCCCAGCGCCGGCGGCAACAGGCTGGTCACCTGGCCGAGTACGGTCCCCCAGAAGCCGATGAACAGCACCGCGACGCCGAACATGCCGAGCAGCTTGCCCAGGAACACCGCCTCCAGCGGCACGGCGGCGGCCAGCACTTCGATCACCTTGTTGGATCGCTCCTCGGCCATGGTGCCGACGACCTGCCCCGCCAGGAACAGGGTGAGGAAGAAGACACCGAACACCGCCAGGAACGCGGTCTGGTTCTGCCCACCCTGCGTCGCGCGCTGGCGCTGGAAGGCGATCTTGGTGGGGGTGATGCCGGGCAGCGTGCCGCCCAGCCGCTCGGCGGCAAGCGCGCCGCCCGCCAGGACCGTCAGATAGTCGGCGGTCCTGGCGCCACGCGGGCCATAGAGGATGGTCGGGCGGTCGAGCGGCCCGTAGAGGACCGCCGTCGCATCGAAATTGGCGGCCTCGAAGGTCGCACGCGCCTGCGCCGCGACATCGCGCGCCGGTGTGCGGGTGACGAGCTCGGGCGGTTCCTCGTCACGGCGGAACACCTTGCGGGCGCGGCGATCCGCCTCGACGATGGCCGGGGCAACGGCGTCGGGGACGATCGCGACGATCCGTACCCGCTCGCTGCCATGATCGGCCGCCTGTTGTGCGCCCATCGCACCGATCGTGCTGAACGCCACCATGATCAGCGGCGCGAACAGGAACAGCAGGAAGATGGGGGTGAAGACGGTGGCGATGAAATCGCGCCGGGCGATCGTAATCGTCTGGCGGATCAGGCGACGCGTGCTCATGCCGCGACCTCGGCCACGGGCTCGCCGACGATGCGCACGAATGCCTCGTGCAGGCTGGGCCGCTCGATCGATAGGTTCAATATGCCTGCCCCCGCCGCCAGCAGCCGGCCCAATACCGGCTCGATCCCTTCGTCGGGCAAGGTGAAGCGCCAGTCGGCGCCCTCGCGCACCGCGTCGGGGGGCAGCAGGCCGGGCGGCACGCGCTCGGCATCGCGCGGGCGATAGCGGACTCGCGCGCGCAGCGTACCGCGCGCCTCGTCCACCGTACCCTCGAACCGCCGCCGGCCGCCGGCGATGATGGCCAGCCGGTCGCACAGCCGCTCGGCATGGGCCATGACATGGGTGGAAAACAGGATGGTCGCGCCCCGGTCCCGCTCACCCAGGATCAGCGCCTCCAACCGTTCCTGATTGACCGGATCGAGCCCGGAAAAGGGTTCGTCCAGGACCAGCAACCTGGGCCGGTGAACCACCGAGCCGAGCAATTGGACGAGCTGCGCCATGCCCTTGGACAATTTGCGGATCTTGTTGTCGGCGGCATGGGCCAGCCCGGCCTGCTCCAGCAATTCGCCCGCCCGCGCGCGGCCCGTCGCCCAGTCGAGCCCACGAAGCGCACCCATGAAGGCGATCGCCTCGCGCGCCTTCATCGCGGGGTACAGCCCGCGCTCCTCGGGCAGATAGCCGACCAGATCGCTGGCATCGCGCGGATGGGCATGGCCGAGCAGACAGCGCTCCCCCTCATCGGGTTCGATGATGCCTAGCAGCATGCGCAGCGTCGTCGTCTTGCCGGCGCCATTGGGGCCGAGCACGCCGTACACTGCGCCCGTCGGCACCGCGATGTCGACCCCGTCGACGACGCGGCGCTCGCCAAAGCGCTTCGCCAGGCCCGAGGCGCTGACCGCCCACTGATTGTCCACGCCCTGTTCCTCCACCCTATCCACCTGTGGTAGCGGGCGGAGGTGGCGCAAGACAAGCTGGAAACCCGGATCAAGGCGAAGGCGGCGGAGCTGGGCTTTGCCGCGATCGGCATCACCCATGCCGATGCCGCGCCCAGGACCGCCGAGCGGCTGCACCAATGGCTGGCCGGGGGGCGGCACGGATCGATGATCTGGATGGCCGAACGCGCCCATCAACGGCAAAGCCCCGCCAGCCTGTGGCCCGAGGTGAAGAGCATCATCTCGCTGGGCGTCAGCTATGCCCCCGCTAAGGACCCAATGCGGCTGGCGGACGAGGGGCGGATCGGCCGTATCTCGGTCTATGCGCAGGGAGCGGACTATCACGACGTCGTGAAGCGCCAGCTGAAGGCGCTCGGCCGCTGGCTGGCGCAGGAAGCCGGGTGCGATCTGAAGGTCTTCGTCGACACCGCGCCCGTCATGGAAAAGCCATTGGCCGAGGCGGCGGGGCTGGGCTGGCAGGGCAAGCATACCAATCTGGTCAGCCGCGATCATGGCAGCTGGCTGTTCCTCGGCGCGATCTACACCACGCTGGAGTTGGAGCCGGACGCGGTCGCGCGTGATACCTGCGGGCGCTGCGATGCGTGCCAGCGGGCGTGCCCGACCGATGCCTTCCCGGCGCCCTATCAGCTCGATGCGCGGCGGTGCATTTCCTATCTGACGATCGAACATGCCGGGCCGATCCCCGAGGAGTTCCGGGTCGCGATCGGCAACCGCATCTATGGCTGCGACGATTGTCTGGCGGTGTGCCCGTGGAACAAGTTCGCGGCGGCGGCGCAGGCGAACATGGCCTTCCATCCGCGCGCGGAACTGACCGCGCCGGAGCTGGGGGATTTGCTGTCGCTGGACGATGCCGGGTTCCGGCAGGTGTTTTCGGGCTCGCCGATCAAGCGGATCGGGCGCAACCGGATGGTGCGCAATGCGGCGATCGCGGCGGGGAACAGCGGCGCGGCGGAGTTGGTGCCGGTGTTGTGGGGGTTGTTGGGGGATGATGATCCGGTGGTGGTGGAGGCGGCGGAGTGGGCTTTGGGGCGGTTAAGAGGGGTGGTGGCCTAGCCCTGCCCTCCCCCATCCCCTCCCGCCTGCGGGAGGGGCGTGCCAAGCGTCACCGACATGCGCTTCAACAAATCCCAAGTTCGGGGCTGACGCTTAACGCTCGCCGAGCAACGCTCCCCTCCCGCAGGCGGGAGGGGATGGGGGAGGGCCACGGTGTCTCACCGAGCCCCCACCCCAATTCACTCCACCCAATCCAACCCGATATCCTTGTAGACCGAACGATCCTCGTCCCAGCCCGGCTTGACCTTCACATGAAGGTACAGGTGCACTGTCTGCCCCAGCAGTTCAGACAGCTGCGCCCGCGCGCGCGCGCCGATCTCCTTGATCCGCACGCCGTTCTTGCCCAGCACGATGGCGCGCTGGGTCGGGCGTTCGACCAGGATCTGCTGATGGATCTCAACCGATCCGTCCTCGCGCTCCTTATACGCCTCGGTCTCGACCGCGCTGGCATAGGGGAGTTCGGCATGGAGCTGGAGATAGATCTGCTCGCGCGTCACCTCGGCGGCCAGCGCACGCTCGGTCGCGTCGGACACCTGGTCTTCCGGGTAATGCCACGGCCCCTCGGGCATCAACGCGGCGAGGCGGGACTTTAGCTGGGGCAAGCCATCACCGGTCTGCGCCGAGATGAACCAGGTCTCGTCGAACTCGACGACCTCGTTCAGCTTTTCGGCATGGGTCAGCAGCCGCGCCTTATCGGCGATGTCGACCTTGTTGAGGATCAGGTGCTTGGGCTCCGGGCGATGCGCGATCGACTCGGCGATGGCGTGGATCTTGGGGCCGATGCCGCCCTTGCCGTCGACGACCAGCGCCAGGATGTCGGCCCCTTCCGCGCCTTCCCAGGCGGCGGCGACCATCGCGCGGTCGAGGCGACGCTTGGGTTCGAAGATACCGGGCGTATCGACCAGCAGGATCTGCGCATCCCCCTCGATCGCGACGCCGAGCAGCTTGGCGCGGGTCGTCTGCGCCTTGGGGCTGACGATGGCGACCTTCTGGCCGACCAGCGCATTGACGAGGGTGGATTTGCCGGCATTGGGCGCGCCGACGACGGCGACGAGGCCGCAACGTTGTTCAGTCATGACCGCCAGCGGTACAGGTCCGGCCCGCTTCCCGCAACGGTCCGCCCCTATGAAGAGAATGTCATGGCCGGATCACGGAACGGCCACGGACCAGCGCGCATTTTCCCCGCCACGATTTCGAGCGCAAGGAGAGACGCCATGAAGATCCTTCTCACCGCCCTGTCGGCCGCCGCGCTGCTGATCGTCGCGGGCCCCGCCTCGGCCAAGGGATGCCTGAAGGGCGCGGCTGTGGGCGGCGTCGGCGGGCATTTCGTCGGCAAGGGCCATGCGGTGCTGGGCGCGGCGGCGGGCTGTGCGGTCGGGCATCACCGCGCCAAGGTGCAGGCCAAGAAGGAAGCGGCCGCCGCAAAGGGCCGTTAAGGTCGATGGCTGGGTGAGGTTGGGGCCTGGGCTTCGACTTCGCTCAGCCTGAACGGCTGTCCTGGAAGACCGCCGTACACCCC
>NZ_JBNNOB010000023.1:0-39125 GCF_050274375.1 Sphingomonas sp. NPDC019816 | reverse complement strand
GATGTACGAGGGGTGGTTGTGGCTCTCCATCTTGAAGATGGCGGCCTGGCCGTCGCCAATATCGATCACGCCCGCATTCTCGCCCGGACCGCAAATGACCTGCGGCCCTTCGGTCGGCAGCTTCTTCAGATGGATGCGGCTCGACTTATAGCTGCAATGCTCGGACCACATCACCGAGAAGATGCCGAGCTCCACGAGATTGGGCTCGCGGCCCAGCGCGGTCAGGACGCGCTGATATTCTTCTTCGGACAGGCCGTGGTCGGCGACGATCTGGGGCGTGATCTCGGTCATGGCCCGCGCCTTTAACGCGGTGTCGCGGGTTCGTCACTATCGCTGTTGGTCGACCCGCTATCCCAGATGCATCGCCACCGCGATCGCGATACCCGACACGGCCAGCGCGCCCGCGATCCAGCCCGCGCCCAGGCGGATCGCGGCCTCGATACCAGCGGTCGAGACGGCGGCCTGTTCGCTCTCCAGCTTACGGGTCGTGGCGCGGATCAGGCGGGGCAGGTCGTCGCCCAGCCGGTCCAGCTCCAATGCAAGCGCAGCGGCGCGCTTGCCCCAACGTTCCGGGGCCAGGCGCGCCTCGACGATGCGGGAGGCGGCACGGCGCAGCGCGGTCGACAGGTCGAAGTCCGGCTGGATACCACTCAGCACGCCATCGATGGTGATCAGCGCCTTGAACAGCAACAGAAGATCGGGCTGAAGCACGATCCGCTCCTCGCGCAGGATCGGAAAGATGTCCGCCAGGATGGCCGCCAGCCTCAGCGTTCCGCCGCCATGCCGCACGATCAGCCGATCGGCGACCGCTTCGAATCGCGCGGGGGCGATGTCGTCGGTTTGCGACCATTGCTTCATGGTTTCGGCGAGCAGCGTGGAGTCGCTGTTCATGATCGCCTGGGTAAAGGCGATGACCTCTTCGCGTCGGCGAGGACTGACATGGCCGATCAGTCCCATGTCGAGCATCGCGATACGGTCGCCCGGCAGGCAGAGCAGATTGCCGGGATGCGGGTCACCGTGGAAACGCCCATTGATCAGCATCATGTCCAGCACGATGTCCGCGCCCGTCGCCGCAATGGCCGCCGGATCGATGCCGGCCTGTTGTAGGACCGCGGCGTTGCGGGGCGGAACACCCTCGATATAGTCCATGACCAGCAACGTTTCGGAGCTATGCCGCCAATGGATGGCCGGCACCACGACGCGCGGTTCACGTGCGAAATCCTCGCGCAGCCGGTCGGCGTTGCGCCCCTCATTGGTGAAGTCCAGCTCCTCCAATATGTCGCGGCTGAGTTCACGGACCATCCGCGCCGCGCCATAGCGGCGTGCCTCGGCATTGGTGGCCTCGACCATCGCGGCGAATTGGGTCAGCAGGCGAAGGTCCGCTTCCATGATCGGCCGGATGCCGGGGCGGCGGATCTTCAGCACGACCTCGGTCCCATCGGCCAGCGCAGCACGGTGGACTTGTGCGATCGAGGCGGCGGCGAGCGGCTCGGCACCGAAGCGGACGAAGGCGGTTTCGGGCGGCTCGCCCAAGGCAGCTTCGACCTGTTCGCGCAATTGCTCGAAGCGCAGGCGCGGGGCCGCGCTGTGCAGATGCTCCAGTTCCGCGATCCATTCGGGCGGCAGCAGATCGGAGCGGGTGGCCAGGATTTGCCCAAGCTTCACCCAGACGGGGCCGAGCGCCTCCATCGCCTGCCGCGTGCGGGCGGGCAGGTCGAAGGGCAGCGCGTCGGGATCGCGGCGCGCTGGATCGAGGCCCAGCCGGGCGAGCAGCACGTCCAGTCCGAAGCGCGACGCCGTCGCGATCACCTCGGCCAGCCGGGCGCGATCCCGCGCCGCGACGCGAATCGCCCCGATCATCGTCATCTCAAATGTAAGGCGGCTGGGTGTAGCCGGCGGGGCTGAGCGTGAAGATCTCGCAGCCCTCCTCGGTGATGCCGATCGAATGTTCGAACTGCGCCGACAGCGACCGGTCGCGCGTCACTGCCGTCCAGCCATCGTCGAGCAGCTTCACGTCCGGGCGGCCGATATTGATCATCGGCTCGATGGTGAAGATCATGCCGGGCTTCAGCTCGGGGCCGGTGCCGGGACGACCGGCATGGACGACCTCCGGCGCGTCATGGAACAACAGCCCCAGGCCGTGGCCGCAGAAATCGCGGACCACGCCGTAGCGATGCTTTTCGGCATGACGCTGAATGGCGTTGGCGACGTCGCCCATATGATTGCCGGGCCGCGCCTGCTCGATGCCCAGCATCAGGCATTCATAGGTCACCTCCACCAGCTTTCGCGCCTTCAGCGGCACGTCGCCGATCAGATACATGCGGCTGGTGTCGCCATGCCAGCCGTCGACGATCGGGGTCACGTCGACATTGACGATATCACCCGACTTCAGTGCCTTGTCGGACGGGATGCCATGGCACACGACATGGTTGATCGAAACACAGGTCGAATGGGCGTAGCCGCGATAGCCCAAAGTCGCGGGCACGCCGCCACGTTCGACGATGAAGTCATGGACCAGCCGGTTGATCTCGGCGGTGGTGACGCCGGGCACCATGTGCGGGACCAGCATGTCCAGCGTCTCGGCGGCCAGCCGGCCGGCCTTGTGCATGCCCTCGAACGCCTCGCGGCCCCACAGCTTGATCG
The DNA here is from genome assembly GCF_050274375.1 of Sphingomonas sp. NPDC019816. Lineage (NCBI taxonomy): Bacteria > Pseudomonadati > Pseudomonadota > Alphaproteobacteria > Sphingomonadales > Sphingomonadaceae > Sphingomonas > Sphingomonas sp. NPDC019816. The sequence continues at coordinate 36,482 of NZ_JBNNOB010000023.1, read as the reverse complement.
CGCCGTCCCGCCCCTGGGGCGCATCGGCGGAAACGGTCACATAATCGGTCATCGCGCGGATATAGCGTGGCGCACCGCGTTTTGCGAGGCTATGTCACACCCCATGGAAACCGCCCTTAGCTCCGAGCGCATCTGGACCGCCGCGCTGGTCGTGATCGGCGACGAAATCCTTTCCGGCCGGACGCAGGATCGCAATATCGCGCAACTCGCGGCCTGGTTGAACGTGCAGGGCATTCGACTGGCCGAGGTGCGCGTCGTCCCCGATCGTGCCGACGCGATCGGCGAGGCGGTCAACAGCCTGCGGGTGCGCAACGACTATCTGTTCACCACCGGCGGTATCGGTCCCACGCATGACGATATCACCGTCGACGCCATCGCCGCCGCCCTGGGCCTGCCCGTGATCGAACATCCCGAGGCGCGCGCGATCCTGGACGACTATTATGCGACGCGCGGCGGGGTGACGCCGGCGCGGGCGCGGATGGCGCGCACCCCGGCAGGGGCCTCGCTGATCGCCAATCGCGTATCGGGCGCACCGGGTATTCGGATCGGCAACATCTTCATCATGGCCGGCGTGCCGCATATCACCGCCGGCATGCTCGACGCGCTGACCGGCACGCTGGAGGGCGGGCGGCCGGTCGTTTCCGCCAGCATCGGCTGCTGGGTGGGTGAGAGCGAGGTGGCCGATCTGCTCCGCCAGGCGGAGAAGGCGCATGAGGGTGTCGCGATCGGCAGCTATCCGTTCTTCCGCGAAGGCCGGACGGGCGCGAATTTCGTCGTGCGCAGCCCGGATGCGGCGCTGGTGGCCACCTGCATCGCCGACCTGACCACCGCCCTGGAAGCGCAAGGCCACCGCGTCATCGCCGACGGCATCTGATCTTAGCGGTCCTTTAACCCCCTGTTTCCCATGGCAGAGTTCCGAGGCAAAGATGGGGTTTCGAAGCGAATGGCGGTGATGGCGTGAGAATATGGGCATGACGTCGCCGATCCTGGTGACCGGCGCGGCGGGTTTCATCGGCCATGCCACGGTCCATCGCCTGCTCGATCGCGGTGAGACGGTCGTCGGTGCCGACATCGTCAACGACTATTACGACCCGGCGCTGAAGGCGGCGCGGCTGTCGACCTTCGATGGTCGGCGGGCTTTCGACTTTCATCGCATCGACATCGCCGATGCCGACGCGATCGCACGACTGGTGCGCGAACGGGGCGTCACCCGCGTCATCCACCTCGCCGCGCAGGCGGGTGTTCGCCACAGCATCGCCCATCCCTTCGCCTATGAGCGGTCGAACGTGGCCGGGCATCTGGCGGTGATGGAGGCCTGTCGCCATCAGCCCGGGTTCGAGCATCTCGTCTATGCCTCGTCCAGTTCGGTCTATGGCGACCGGCCGATGGGCGGGCAGGGGTTCAGCGAGGACGAGCCCTGCGTCTCGCCGGTCTCGCTCTATGCCGCGACCAAGCGCGCCTGCGAATTGATGAGCCAATCCTATGCGACGCTGTATGGCTTTCCCCTGACGGGGCTGCGCTTTTTTACCGTCTACGGCCCCTGGGGCCGGCCCGACATGGCCTATTTCTCGTTCACCGACCGCATCATGGGGGGGCGGCCGATCGAAGTGTACGGCGAGGGGCGGATGGCGCGCGACTTCACCTATATCGACGATATCGTCGACGGGATCATCGGGGCGCTGGACCATCCGCCCGCGCAGGGAGCGCACCGGCTGCTCAACATCGGCGACAGCGAGCCGGTCCCGTTGATGGACATGATCGCGACGCTAGAACGGGCATTGGGGCGCGAGGCCGTCAAGATCATGCGGCCCATGCAACCGGGGGACGTGACCGCGACCTTCGCCGATATATCGAAGCTGAACGCCCTGACCGGCTATGCGCCCAAAGTGCGGTTGACTGAAGGGCTGGGACGCTTCGCGCAATGGTACCGGGCGTATCACGGGGTCTGACGCGAAGCTGGAGCGGGTGAAGGGAATCGAACCCTCGTCGTAAGCTTGGGAAGCTTCTGCTCTACCATTGAGCTACACCCGCGTGCGAAATCGCACCTATTCAAGCGCGGCGGGTTTGGCAAGCGCCCTGTCGCGGAAATCTTGAGCGTGTTCAGCCGGTGATCGACTGGCCCAGCGTCATGGTCTTGCCGTTGGTGACGATCACCCGGTCGCCCAGCCGGGTGGCGGCGAACAGCTTGCGGGCAAAGCCGATGGGTACGCCGATGCAGCCGTGCGTGGCGTTGCCATAGGCGACGTCGCTGGCATGGATCGCCACACCGTCATTGGTCAGCCGCAGCATATAGGGCATCGGCGCGTCATACAGGTTGGAGACGTGGTCGGCGTCCTTTTGCAGGATCGGAAATACGCCCAGCGGGGTCGGCATATTGTCCGCGCCATAGATCATGGCCGCCGCCCCGATCTCATAGCCATCGCGGAAGATCGAGACGACCTGCGCCGCCAGATCGACCGTGATGACGACCGGGCCTTGCGGAGCGCCCGCCTCGTCCCAGACGAAGTCACCGTGGCGCAGCGGCTTTTTCAGGTCGAGGATGCGGCGTACGACGAACGGGGTAGGGCTGGGGCTGGCAACCGGGCTGGGCGTCGGCAAAGGGGAGGGCGTCGGCAAAGGGGAGGGCGTCGGGGCGATGGATGGCGCAAGGGAAGGGGGCGGCGCCTGGGACGTCGTCGCGGCGTCCGGTCGACGCGTCAGCAGCATGCCGCCGCCGGCGACGGCGCTGATCAGGATCATTCCCGCCAGGATCTGCAAAGTCCGCATCCGCCTATCGCATACCCATCCGTGCTGAACGAGGCGTTAGCGGATTTCGACCGTGACGTGGCCCAGCGCCGCCATGCCCGCCAGCCGGTCGTGGATCGCAGCACTGGTCAGGGGGGCACGGGTCCCTTCCACCGCCAGCACGACGGCATGGGCGGTCGGCCCGATCCGCCAGATGTGGAAATCGTGGATGCGCGTATCGCCCGGTCCCTCGACCCGCGTGCGCACCTCGCTGGCCAGCTTGGGGTCCGCCGCGTCGAGCAATACCGATGACGCCTGACGCATGAGCCCCACCGCCCAGTTGGCGATCACCACCGCGCCGAGCAGGCCCACCGCGGGATCGAGCCAGACCCATCCGAGATACCGACCCGCCACCAACGCCAGGATCGCCATCACCGAGGTCAGCGCATCGGCCAGCACATGGATATAGGCCGCGCGCATGTTGGTGTCGCCGCCATGGCGATCATCGGCATGGTCGTGCGGGTGGTGATGGTCGTGCCCATGGTGATGATGGTCGTGCCCATGGTGATGATGGTCGTGCTCGTGCCCATGATGGTGATGCCCGTGACCGTGATGGTGACCGCCCGACAGCATGAAGGCGCTGATCACGTTGATCGCCAGGCCCAGCACGGCGACCAGGATCGCGTCACCGAAGATGACGGGATGCGGATCGGCGAGGCGGGTGATCGACTCATAGGCGATGAACAGCGACACGATGCCCAACACCATCGCCGAGCCGAAGCCCGCCAATTCGCCGACCTTGCCCGTACCCCAGCTATAGCGCGGGTTGGCGACGTGCCGCTTGGCATAGGAATAGGCGATGGCGGCGATGCCCAGCGCGCCGACATGCGTCGCCATGTGGAACCCGTCCGCCAGCAACGCCATCGATCCGGTCCAATAGCCGGCGATGATCTCACCGACCATCATCACCGCCGACAGCCAGGCGACGGCCTGCGTCCGCCGGGCGTTGTCGTCATGGGCATGGCCCAGATAATCGTGGCTGTGCGTCGTCATGACGGCGTTCCCTGAATCCCAATATCAGCGAAAATGGCGGCGAAGGAGCTTGGCCAACTCGACGGCGGCGGCGCTGCGCTCGGCATCGCTTTGGCCGGGCGCGGCGACATGCGCGTGGAGGTGATCCTCGACCAGTTCATCCATCAGGCCCGCGACCGCACCGCGTACCGCCGCGACCAGATGCAGCGTCTCGGCGCAATCGGCATCCGCCGTCACCGATCGTTCGATCGCCGCGACCTGACCCGCGATACGGCGAACGCGGGCAATGATCTTTTCCTTGCTGGTGGTGACATGCGCCATAATGGATAGGGGTATAGGGTATAATGACGGCCGCTGCAATCGTCGGCTTGCCCCGTTCGATCGACTCCCCCAAAGACGGCTTTGGCATCGGCGAACCGGAGGTGGATCATGGGGTTGTGGCGGCAATGGACGCTGGTCGTGGCGGCCTGGGGCATGGCGACGCCTGCCATGGCGGAGACGATCCTGTTCGTCGGCAACAGTTTCACGTTCGGGGCCAATTCGCCGGTCATGCGCTACCGCCCCGATGCCGTGCGCGATTTGAACAAGGAAGGCATCGGTGGAGTGCCGGCGCTGTTCAAGACCTTCGCCGAGCAGGCGGGGCAGGATTGGACGGTCAGCCTGGAGACGTCGCCCGGCAAGGACCTGGCCTTTCACTATGAGCAGAAACGCCGCGAGATCGATCGCCGCTGGGACGTGGTGATCCTTCAGGACTATAGCACCCTCGACGCGCAGCGGCCGGGCGATCCGGCGCGTCATGTCGAGGCGGTCGGGCTGATTGCCGACATGTTGCGTCGTGCCAATCCGCGTGTTCGTATCGAACTGGTCTCGACGTGGAGCCGCGCCGACCTGACCTATCGCACGCCCAGCCCCTGGCACGGCAAGCCGATCTTCGCGATGGCGGACGATCTGGCGGCCGCCAACGCCTATACGCTGCGCCGCCGACCCGACCTGGCGGGTGCGATTCCCGTGGGCCAGGCGTGGAACCGCGCTTGGCGTGACCGGATCGCGGACCCCAACCCCTATGACGGCATCGCCTTCGGTCAGATCGACCTGTGGAGCTGGGACCAGTATCACGCGAGCGCGGCGGGTTATTATCTGGAGGCACTGGTGATCTTCGGGAAGGTGACGGGTTTCGATGTCCGACGACTTGGCGAGGATGAACGCGCCGGCCGCGATCTGGGGCTGGAGCCGCGCACCGTTGGCCGGCTCCAGGCGATCGCGCATGCGGAAATCGCAGAGGTCAGGCCGTAACGATCGTTCCATCGCGTACCGTCACGGGCCAGGGGGTCAGCCGCTGGCCGGCGCAGGGCCCGCCCAGGCAGGCGCCATCCTCGACCGCGAAGATCGCGCCATGCCACGAACAGGCGATCCGGTCGCCCCCCGGCGTCAGATAGGCGTCGAGCTCCTGCGCGAGCGGCAGGCCCATATGCGGGCATCGATCGACATAGCCATGCACCGTGCCCCCCCGCCGCACGACGAAGCCGTGGAATCGACCGGCACGCATTTGCAGCACGAAGTTGCGCGCCGCGCCATCGCCGATCGTCTCCAACGGGCCGAGCGCGATGCCCGCCGGCGTGGTGGTCAGCCGTTCGTCGCTCATCCCGCATCGTCCTGCGCTTCGGGGGCGGCCCCCGGCACCCGCTCGCGCAGGCGTGCCGCGCAGGCCGTCAGGCGGGGATAGGGCGTGAGATCGACCCCGAACCGCTCGGCATTATAGACCTGTGGCAGGATGTGGCAGTCGGCCAGGGTCGGGCTGTCGCCATAGGCATAGCCGCCACCATGGCGTGCGATCATCGTCTCGATCGCCGCGAAACCCTCGGCGACCCAGTGGCGGATCCAGTCGCTCACCGCCGCCTCGTCCGTCCCCATGTCGGTCCGCAACCGGGTCAGAACGCGCAGATTGTTGATGGGGTGAATGTCGCAGGCGACGATCGCCGCCATCGCGCGTACCACGGCGCGGCCGCCGGGATCGGCGGGAAGCAGCGGCGGGTCGGGATAACGCTCCTCCAGCCATTCGAGGATCGCGGGGCTCTGCATCAACAGCCCGTCCGGGCCATCGAGCACGGGTACCAGACCCTGCGGCTGCAACCGGCGATAGGCCTCTCCACGCTGTTCGCCCAGCCGCAAGTCGTGCGTCACGCTGTCATAGGGCAGGCCCTTCAGCCCGAGCGCCAGGCGTACGCGATAGGCCGCGCTCGACCGCCAATAGCCATGCAGCGTCAGGCTCATGGCAGCTTGGCCTTCGGGAAATCCTTCCATACCGCGTCATAGTCGAGCTGGGCATGGGTGAGCGCGTGATTTGTCGGGCGATAGGGCCAGCAACTTTCCACCATGAAGGCCATGGTGCCGTCAATCCGATGCGGCTTCAGATCGGCGTTGCTCGCGCCCTGCCAACTGGCGAGGTCGGGGCCGTGGCCGGCCATCAGATTGTGCAGCGACAGGCCACCGGGCTGAAAACCCTCCGCCTTGGCATCATAGGCGCCGGTGATCAGCCCCATCGCCTCCGACATGACGTTGCGGTGGAACCATGGCGGGCGGAACGTGTCCTCCGCCACCATCCAGCGTGGCGGGAACAGCACCAGATCGGCATTTGCGCGACCGGGCACGTCGCTGGGCGAAGTCAGCAGGGTGAAAATCGACGGGTCTGGGTGATCAAAGCTGACCGTGTTGATGGTGTTGAAGCGCGATAGGTCATAGCGCCACGGCGCGAGATTGCCATGCCACGCCACCACGTCGAGCGGGCTGTGGTCGAGCGTCATCGTCCAGAGCGACCCGAGGAATTTCTGCACGACCGGGGTCGGTTCGTCGCGGTCCTCGAACCAAGCGACCGGCGTCTCGAAATCGCGCGGATTGCCAAGACCGTTGGCGCCGATCGGACCCAGGTCCGGCAGGCGGAACAGACTGCCGTGATTCTCGGCCACGTACCCGGTCGCCTCGCCATCGGGCAGCTCGACCCGGAACCGCACGCCGCGCGGGACCAGCGCGATCTGACCCGGCGCGATGTCGATCCGGCCCAGCTCGGTCAGCAGGGTCAGGCGACCCGCCTGGGGCAGGAAGACGAGTTCGCCGTCCGCATCGACGAAGACACGGTCCATGTCGCGATTGCACGCATAGACATGGACCGCCACGCCTTCCAGATCGGCCGGATCGCGATTGGCGAGCATGGTCGTCATGCCGTCGATCCAGTCGGTACCCGGCGGGGCCGTCGGTGCCGGGTCCCAGCGCAGGCGATTGGGGGGCAGCGGCGCGTCGCTAGTCCCGGGGGCGAAGCGGGGCGCGCCCTCATAGGGCGTGTAGGGCGGATGCTCGGCGGTCGGGCGCAAACGGTAAAGCCAAGAGCGGCGGTTTTCGTGGCGCGGCGCGGTGAAGGCGGTGCCGGAGAGTTGCTCGGCATACAGCCCATAAGCCGGGCGCTGCGGCGAGTTGCGACCGATGGGGAGGGCGCCGGGGACCGCTTCTGTCGCGACGTGGTTGCCGAAGCCGGGGATGTAGGATGTCGTCATCTCTTTTCCTCTCCACAACATGCCAGCGCTTCTTGGCACGAACCCCTCCCCTTCAGGGGAGGGGGGCAGCTTCGCATCAGGCGTCGACCGAAATCACGCCGCGCCGGATCTGATCCAGTTCGATGCTCTCGAACAGAGCCTGGAAATTGCCGTTGCCGAAGCCCTCATTGCCCTTGCGCTGGATGATCTCGAAGAAGATCGGCCCGACCATGTTCTCGGTGAAGATCTGGAGCAGGATGCCCTCCTCGCCGACATTCCCGTCGATCAGGATGCGATTGCGCTTCAGGCGCTCCAGGTCCTCGCCATGGTTGGGGACGCGCTTGTCGACCAGCTCATAATAGGTCTCGATCGTATCCTGCAGTCGAACGCCGCGTTCGCGCAGCTTTTCCACCGTCTCGAAGATATTGTCGGTGGTCAGCGCAAGATGCTGGATGCCTTCGCCATTATACTCGCGGATGAACTCCTCGATCTGGCTCTTCTCGTCCTGGCTTTCGTTCAGGGGGATGCGGATCGCCTTGTCGGGGGCGATCATCGCCTGGCTGAACAGGCCGGTCGCCTTGCCCTTGATGTCGAAATACTTTTGTTCCTCGAAGCCGAACAGCTTCGAGTAGAAGCCCGACCAGGTGCGCATCTCGCCGCGACGGACATTGTGGGTCAGATGGTCGAGCAGATCGAGGCCGACATTGTTCTCCGCCTCCGCCTGTTGCCAACCCTCGATCTCGTTCCAGTCGGCGAACAGGTCGTCACCGGCCTTGACCAGATACAGATAGCTGCCGCCGATGCCCTCGATCGCCTTGGCGTCCGGGGTCAGGCAGCCGCGCGTCGCGTCGACCGCGACGGCACCACCCTTGATGGCATGGTCGAACGCCTCGGCGGGATCGGCGACGTAAAAGCCCATGCCGCTGGCCGAGGGACCATGCTCGGCCCGAAAATCCGCAGCCTGTCCATCGGCTTCGGCGTTGAGGAGCAGCGTGATGCGGCCTTGCTTGTACCGGGTGATCGCCTTGGCGGGATGACGATGGGTCGGTACGAAACCCATCATGTCGAACTGGCGCGCCAGCGCGTCGGGTTCGGGGGTGGTGAACTCGCAAAAGGCGAAGCCATCGAGGCCCAGCGGATTGTTCGGGGTGGTTGCCATGACGTCCAACTCCTGATCCAGTAACGTTGGCAACTAAATCGCAGACCGGAGAATTGGTGTCAAATGTTACGATCTCGCGAATTGCGGCTCGATGCCTTTCTGCCCTACCGCCTGTCGATCACCTCGAACCTGGTCAGCGACCATATCGCCAGCGCCTATCAACAGCTGTTTGGGCTCACGATCCCGGAATGGCGGCTGATCGCGATCGTGGCGGAGGAGGGCGCCGTGGCGCAGTCTGCGGTGTGCGAGCGCAGCCGGATGGACAAGGTCACCGTCTCGCGCGCCGCGATCGCGATGGTCGGGCGCGGGCTGATGGCCAGGACGGCGCATGACGGCGACCGGCGTTCCCATCTGCTCGTGCTGACCGACGCGGGCCGTGAATTATACGCGGATGTCTCACCCAAGGCATTGGAATTGGAGGAACAATTATTCTCCGACTTCCGGCCCGAAGAGCTGGAGGCGTTCGTGGCCATGCTCCACCGGATCGATGCGATCGCCCTGTCGCTGCGCGATCAACCCAGGATCGAGCGATAGAGGGTTAGATACTCATCGGCCATGCGATCGACCGAAAAGCGTGTCTCGGCCGCGCGGCGGCAGGCGGCGCGGTCGATCTGGTCGATCCGTTCGATCGCCGCGATGGCCTCATCGACGCTGTCGACTAGAAAGCCGGTGACGCCGTCCTCGATCAGCTCGGCCATCGAACCGCGCCGGATCGCGATCACGGGCGTCCCACAGGCCATGGCCTCGACCACCGACAGGCCGAAGGGCTCGTCGAAATTGATCAGGTGGAGCAGCGCCCGTGCCTGCCCCAGCGTCGCGGTTCGATCCGTACCGCCGACCGGGCCGCGATAGACGACGCGATCGCCGTCGACATGCGGCGCGACCTCGCGCTCCCAATAGCCTTGATCCTGCACGATGCCGGCCATGACCAGCCGGCGTCCGCTGGCGCGCGCGGCGGCGATCGCCTCGGCCGCGCCCTTGTCGGGATGGATGCGACCAAAGAACAGAAGATCGTCGCTACCGCTTGGATCGAAAGGAAAATCGTCGATCGGGATGCCGTGATGAATGGTGGCGGCATAGCGCAAGCGCGGATGGCGATCGGCGTCCGAGATCGCGACATAATGCACGCGGTCCTGATAGGGCTCATACATCGGCATGATCCGGTCGGACGAAAAACCGTGGATCGTCGTCACCATCGGCGTGTCGACCAGGCGGGAAAAGGCATGCGCCGGAAAATCCGCCTGGTTGTGGATCAGATCGAATTCGCCCGCCCGCTCGAACACGGTCGCGAGGTGGCGCATCTCCCACACCTTGGCGTCCACCGCCGGGTCTTCCGAATAGGCCGCCGGGACCGGACCGGCGAGTGTCGCCTGGGTGATGCTGTCCTGGGTCGCGAACAGCGTCACGTCGACGCCGCGCGCCACCAACGCCTCGGTCAACAGGCTGGTGACCAGTTCCCATGGGCCATAGGCGCGGGGCGGCGTACGCCACGCGATCGGAGCGATCATCGCTATCTTCATGCGGAGGCGTCGACTTTCAGGATAAGCCCCTCGTCGGGGCGCAGCAGGGAAGGGGCGGCCGAGGGCAGCGGACCGGGCAGCGTGGAAAGAATGGGCTGGCCTGCGGGAAGCGCGACAGGCGCGGCGTCATGGCCCAGATTGAGCGCGACGACGATGCGCTCGCCATCCTGTTCCCGTTCATAGGCCAGCACGTCGCCTTCCGCCTCCAACAGTCGGATCGTGCCGACTGCCAGTGCGGGTATCGCTCGGCGAAGGGAGAGGAGCGCTCGGTGAAGCGCCAGCATCGAATGGGGGTCGTCCGCCTCGGCCGCGACGTTTCGTTCGCGCCAGTCACCGCCCAGGGGCAGCCATGGTTCGCCCCTGGTAAAGCCCGCATGAGGACTGTCGTCCCAGGGCATCGGCGTGCGGACCGGATCGCGGCCGAGACCCAGGCCGGGTTCTCGCAATTCGCGCGGATCGCGCACACGGTCGGGAGGAATGACTCCGTCCGTCATGCCCAACTCATCGCCATAATAGAGCGTCGGCGTACCGCGAAGGGTCAGCAGCAGCATCGCGGCGACGCGCGCCTGCGCCGGCCCGCGCTTGGTGGCGCTACGCGGCCGGTCGTGGTTGCCCAGCACCCAGTTCGGCCATCCGCCGGGGGGAAGGGCGGCTTCATACTCGGCGATCATCCGCGCCAGGCTTCGTGCGTCCCAAGCGGCGTCGATCAGCTGGAAGTTGAAGGGCAGGTGCACACCTTCGCCCGCCAACCCATAATAGCGCATAAGCCGTTCGACAGGTAGGTAAATCTCGCCGATCAGCACCCGATCGTCACCCTCGCGGCCAAAGGCGTCGGCGATGGCGCGCATATCGGCGGCGATGTCGTGTACCTCGGGCTGGTCGGTCGAGTGGAGCTGAAATACCCGGTGCATCTCGCCCATTGCGGGGGCCCAGCCGGGGTTGATGGGATTGTCGGGGAAGTCGGCATGTTTGACGATGTGCCACAGCACGTCGATGCGAAAGCCATCGACCCCCCGCGCGAACCAGAAGCGAAGCACGTCGAGCATCGCGGCGCGCACCTCGGGGGTGCGCCAGTTCAGATCGGGCTGTTCTTTCAGAAAGGCGTGCGAATAATATTGCCCGGTCTTGGCGTCATAGGTCCAGGCCGGCCCGCCAAAGTCGCTGATCCAGTTGTTGGGCGGTCCGCCATCCGCGGCGGGATCGCGCCAGATATACCATTCGCGCTTCGGGCTGTCGCGGGAGGATCGGCTTTCCACGAACCAGGGATGCTGGTCCGAGCTGTGATTGGGCACGAAGTCCAGCAGCAGCTTCAGTCCGCGCGCATGGGCCGAGGCGAGAAGCGCATCGAAATCCGCAAGCGTTCCGAACCGCCGATCTATGTCGCAATATTCCGCGACGTCATAACCGAAATCGGCCATAGGTGACGGAAATATAGGCGATAACCAGATCGCATCCACGCCCAGTTCGACCAGATAGTCGAGTCGGGTCGCGATGCCGCGCAGGTCACCGATGCCGTCGCCATCGCTGTCCTGAAAGGACCAGGGATAAATCTGATACAGGACGGACGACTGCCACCAGGGGCGGGCGGTCAACGGAAGCGATCCTTGGGCAATCGCGTCATGCGGCACGCCAGATCGGCCTCACCGCTGGCCACCAGATAATGGTCGCCCATGTCGACGATCCCGGTCGAGAACACGACCGGGGTCGGGAGGTAGATCTGGTGGGCGATGGGCGCGGTCAGTTCGGGGTCGGCCTCCAGAACGGGATGATCGTCCTCCAGCCGCAGGATGCGCGTGGGGTCTTCGGCGTCGAACAGCGCCCAGAAGCTGCGATAAATGCCGACCGCATCGCGGCGCTCGACCCCGTGGTATAGGGTCAGCCAACCGTCCTTCGTCAGAATGGGCGGAGTACCGCCGCCGACCTTCATGGCCGAGGTCGATGCCTTGCGCGCGCGGATCCCCGGGGCTTCGAGCGGCTTCCAGTGCAACCCATCCGGCGAGGTGGCGAAGTTGATCGATGGACCGCCGACATAGGGGCTGGCTTCCGGGTAAGCGAAATAGACTTCACCCAGCGGCCGGGTCAGCGCCATGAAACGCCCGCGGACCAACCCTTCGAAGAACAGCATATCCTTGTTCTGATGGTCGAGGATGATCCCCACCAGCGTATAGTCCATCCCGTTTTCGGAGATATGGAGCGTGGTCGAATGGCGCTCGGCGGATACCGAACAGGTCGTCATGTACCAGCGGTCGCCGATACGGCTGATCCGGGGGTCTTCGACTCCGTAATCCTGCCATGTCGCGGCGGGTTCGATCGCCTTGTCGTAATGAACCGCGAGCACGGTCTCGCCATCCGGAGAGATTTCGACCGGGAGCAGCCAGGACAGCGATGTCAACGCCAGCATGCGGTGCGCCGCGCCTCTCAGCGCGAACTGGCGGGGGTCGGCCATGTCCACCTGATCGACGCGGTAGCGATCGAGGACATAGCGGCCTTGGTCCCAGCGGATCGCACGGACATGCTCACCCTCGACCGGCTGCGACAGGGCCTCCGCGATGCGGACCATCAGCAACAGATTGCCGTTGGGCAGCCGGGTCATGCCCGGGTTGAAGGCGCCCAGCGCATAGGTCGGCTCGGCGATCCCGCGCCGCAGCGGCGACCGGGAAAGATCGACATCGTCGGGGCGGAAGATCAACTGATCGTCGGACATGGTCACGGCAACGCCTGCTCTTCCGTCCCGTTCCGCGTCATCGTGCAGTGGCGACTTTCAGGAAGACCGACCAGCGATGTTCGAAAAAGCTGTCCGCGTCGAGGCCGCCAAACGGATCGGGCAGGTCGAACTGCATCCGGCGGCTGGGCCCGTCGAGCATGTCCGCGAGCAGGTTGAACAAGCTTTGCGCCGGTTCGTCGGTCCGCAGCTCGCCGGCCTGCTGTGCGGCATGGACGCAGGCGACGATCGGATCGCACAGCACCCGGTCCCAGGTGGCGAAGCGGTCGCGCAGTTCCTCGGAGAAAACCGCCTCCGACGTCATGAACGCCATGAAACGAACCGAGTCGGGCTGAACGCAGAACTGGAAAAAGCGCCGTGCGGCAAAGCGGAGGCGTTCGAGCGGGCTGTGCCCCGTGCCGTCCTCATCCATCGCCTGGCGCAGGCGATCGAGATCGCGCGTGACCACGGCGTCCAGCAACGCCATCTTGCCGGCATAGCGCCGATAGATGGTGTGTTTACTGACCCCCACGGAAAGCGCGAGATCCTCCATCGACGTATCCTCTATACCGCGGCGGCAGAAGGCGTCTCGCGCGCCCGAGAGGATGATGTCGTCTATCTGTTGCGCCTGCTCCCGGGTGGGGCGCCCCGCGCTTCTCTTGATGGTCGCCATTGCCCCCCTTTGCGGCCTGCCACACCTGACGTCAAATTTAATTGCACTTCGCCGTTGCTTTTGTGCACATGCGAGGTACAGAGGAAATTCAGTGATCCAAACGATACGTGGTTCAGGGAGTTTCTCGGCGTGGCCAAATTTTTCGTACCCGGCTCCTCGCTGGCGATGGCACTCGCGCTCGCGGCATGTGGACAAGGCGATCAACAGCAACAGGCCGCACCGCCGCCGCCGGTGGTGACCGCGATCACCGTCCAGGGTGAAGCCGTGCCCAACATCATCGAGCTGCCCGGTCGGATAGAGGCCATCCGCACGGCCGAGGTCCGGGCACGGACCGACGGCATCGTCGAAGCGCGGCTGTACCGCGAAGGTACCGACGTCGCCGAGGGGCAGCCGTTGTTCCGCATCGACCAGCGCGATTACCGCGCGCAGGTTCAGCAGGCACAGGCCGCGCTCGCGCGGGCCGAGGCGGCGCGCGTCAACGCCGCGTCGATCGTGCGTCGTTACCAGCCGCTGGTGTCCGAGCGGGCGGTCAGCGCACAGGAATTCGATGCCGCGCAGGCCACGCTGCGCCAGGCCGATGCGAATGTCGCCGATGCGCGCGCCGCCCTGTCGCGCGCGCAGCTGCAGCTGAGCTACACGATCGTCCGCGCGCCGATCGCCGGCCGTGTCGGCCGCGCCCAGGTTACCGAGGGCGCCCTGGTCAGCGCGACACAGGCGACGCCGCTGACCCAGGTCGACCAGATGTCGCCCATCTATGCGGTCTTCACCGAATCGAACGCAGCGCTGAGCGAGATGATCAATCAGGCGCGCTCGGGCGGGCTGTCGCTGCCCAACCTGTCGCACATCACGGTCAGGCTGACGCTGGAGGACGGGACCGAATACGGCCCCGCCGGGCAAATCGATTTCGCCGGGCAGACCGTCGATCCCACGACCGGCAGCCAGCAGCTGCGCGCGCGTTTCCCGAACCCCAACCGGGCGCTTCTGCCGGGCCAGTTCGTCCGTGCGCATGTGACGGCAGGCACCATCCGCAACGGCATCTCGGTGCCGCAGCGCGCGGTGCAGCTGAGCAACCAGGCCGCTTCGGTGATGGTCGTCGACGGATCGGGTACGGTCCAGGCCCGTCCGATCACGCTCGGCGGACAGGTCGGCAGCAACTGGGTCGTGCTGTCGGGGCTGAAGCCCGGCGAGAAGGTCGTGACCGAGGGTTGGCAGAAGGTGCAGCCGGGCCAGAAGGTCCGCATCCAGGCGCCGAACCAGGGCGGCGCACCCGCCAATGGGCAACAGGCGCAGGGCCAGCCGGGCGGACAGCCCGCCGCTGGTCGCTGATCGCCGGGGAACGCATCACATGAACCGCTTCTTCGTCTATCACCCGGTCTTCGCCTGGGTGATCGCGCTCTTCATCGCCCTGTTCGGCGTGATCGCGCTCCGCCTGCTGCCGATCGAGAGCTATCCCTCGGTCGCGCCGCCTTCGCTCAACCTCGCGATCAGCTATAACGGCGCCGATGCCGAGGTGATGGACCGGTCGGTGACCGCCGTCATCGAGAAGGAACTGAACGGCGTCGACAATTTCCTATACATGGCGTCGACCAGCCGCTCGAACGGCACCGCGCAGATCACCGTCACCTTCAAGCCCGGCACCGATCTGGACGTCGCGCGCACCCAGATTCAGGACCGCCTGAGCCGCGCCGAGCCCCGCCTGCCGCAGGAGGTCCGCGCGCTCGGCATCCAGGTGACTGAAGGCTCGGCGGGCTTCCTCGAGGTCATCACGCTCAGCTCGAAGACTGGCAAGACCAGCCCGGTCGAGATGGGCAACTTCGCCGAGAATAATATCCGCAACGAACTGCGTCGCATCGACGGTGTCGGCGACGTGCAGCTGTTCGGCTCGCCCTATGCCATGCGCATCTGGCTCGATCCGCAGAAGCTGGCGGGCTACAGCCTGTCGGCCTCGGAAGCGCTGGCCGCCGTGCAGGAGCAGAACAGCCAGGTGGCCGGTGGCTCGATCGGTGCGCAGCCGCTCACCCGGACCGCCGAATTCACCGCGCAGATCATCACCCAGAACCGCTTCGCCACGCCCGAGCAGTTCCGCCAGATCATCATCCGCGCCAATCCCGACGGCTCGGCGATCCGGCTGGGCGACGTTGCGCGGGTTGAGCTGGGCAAGGACAATTATGGTTTCCGCCTGACGCTGAACGGCAAGGAGACCGTGGGTCTGGCGGTCCAGCTGGCGAGCGGTGCCAACGCGCTGGCGACCGCGGACGCGGTTTCGGCACGGATGAAGGAGTTGCAGAGCACCTTCCCCGCCGACGTGACCTGGAGCGTGCCGTTCACCACGACGCCGTTCATCACCGCCTCGGTCGACAGCGTGATCCACACGCTGGTCGAGGCGATGATCCTCGTCTTCCTGGTAATGTTCCTGTTCCTCCAGAACTGGCGTGCCACGCTGATCCCCGCGATCGTCGTGCCGATCGCGCTGGGCGGCGCGTGCATCGGCCTGCTGGCCTTCGGCTTCTCGATCAACACGCTGTCGCTGTTCGGCATGGTAGTGGCGATCGGCATCCTGGTCGACGACGCGATCGTCGTCGTCGAGAATGTCGAGCGTATCATGTCGGAGGAGGGGCTGAGTCCCCGCCGCGCGACCGTGAAGGCGATGGGGCAGATCACCGGGGCGATCATTGGCATCACGCTGGTGCTGGTCGCGGTGTTCATCCCGATGGCCTTCTTCCCCGGCTCCACGGGTGGCATCTACCGCCAGTTCTCGGTAACGCTGGCCGTGTCGATCTTCTTCTCGGCGCTGCTCGCCCTGACGCTGACGCCGGCGCTGTGCGCCACGCTGCTGAAGCAGGAGGACGCGCATCTGGAGGACCGGCCCGAGCCGAAGCCGGGCGTACGCGGCCTGCCGCAGCGTTTCTTCAACTGGTTCAACGACAAGTTCGGCCGGGGTACGGAAAAATATACGGGCGGCGTGAAGCGGATGATGTCGCGGCCGGTGCGCTGGCTGGCGGTGTTTGCCGTGGTCGTGGTCATCACCGGGCTGATGTTCACTCGCATTCCTGGCGGCTTCCTGCCGACCGAGGACCAAGGCTATATCTTCGTGTCCTATGACGCGGCCCCCGGCGCGACGCTGGAACGGACGGGCGAGGCGATCACCAAGGTCGAGAAGTTCCTGCACGAGCAGCCGCAGGTGTCCGATATCGTGTCGGTCGCCGGCTTCAACTTCTTCGGCCAGGGTCAGGCGGCGGGCATTTCGTTCGTCAACCTGAAGCCGTGGGAGGATCGCAAGGGCACCGCGAACAATTCGACCACGCTGGTCGGCAAGACGATGGGCTTCGTCCAGTCGATCCCCGAGGCGACCATCTTTGCGCTCGACCCGCCGCCGATCCAGGCGCTGGGCAATGCGACGGGTTTCTCGATGAAGATCGAGGATCGCTCGGGTCTCGGCACGGCCGCGCTGCAACAGGCGCAGGGCGCGATCCTGGCGAAGGCCTCGCAGAACAAAGCGCTGATGGGCGTTCGCCCCGAGGGTCTGGGACCGGCACCGCAGCTCTATGTCGACATCGACCGCATCCAGGCGCGGGCGCTGGGGCTCCAGATCGCCGACGTGAACCAGACGCTATCGATCGCCTTCGGCTCGGCCTATGCCAACGACTTCGTGCGCGAAGGCAATGTGCTGCGCGTCTATCTTCAGGCCGATGCGCCGCAGCGCATGTCGCCCGAGGACGTGCTGGCGCTGCGCGTCCGCAATGCGCAGGGCAACATGGTGCCGTTCTCGGCCTTCACGAAGGTCCGCTGGCAGAATGGGCCGCAGCAGCTGGAGCGGTATAACGGCTATCCCTCGATGACCGTCTCGGGCATGGCCGCACCCGGCCAGTCGACCGGCACCGCGCTGGTCGAGATGGAAAAGATCGCACGCGAGGTTCTGCCCAAGGGCATGAGCTTCGAATGGACCGGCACCGCGTTCGAGGAAAAGCAGGCCGGTGGCCAGATCGGGCTTCTGCTCGGCCTGTCGCTGATCGTGGTCTTCTTGCTGCTCGCCGCTCTGTATGAAAGCTGGGCGATCCCGCTGGCGGTGTTGCTGGTGGTGCCGTTCGGTGTGCTCGGTGCGGTCTTGATGACGATCCTGCGCGGTTTCTCGGCGGACGTGTATTTCAACGTCGGATTGATCACCATCATCGGCCTGGCGGCGAAGAACGCGATCCTGATCGTGGAATTCGCCATTGAGGACCAGCAGGCCGGCCGTACGCCGTTCGAGGCGACCGTCGAGGCGGCGCGGCAGCGTCTGCGCCCGATCCTGATGACCAGCCTGGCCTTCATCCTGGGCATGGTGCCGCTGTTCATCGCCAGCGGTGCGGGCGCGGCGAGCCGTCGTGCGGTGGGTACGGGCGTGATGGGCGGCATGATCGCCGCCACCGCGTTCGGTATCTTCTTCACGCCGGTCTTCTACATCGCCGCCAAGAAGTGGCTGGCGCGTGAGAATAATCACGAAGCGGAGGATGCCGAGGCGGAAGCACGCGAACGGGAGGAGGGCGATGCCCACCAGCGAACCGGCGATGAGGAGGGCCCGGCCCATGCGTAAGCCATTGTCCCGCATATCCGCGATGCTGGCGCTGACCAGCGCGCTGACCGCCTGCAACCTGGCGCCGCAATATCGCCAGCCGATCGCTCCCGTCTCCGCCACCTATCCCGAGGCGGGGTCCGGCACGCGCACGGCGGCGGAGATCGGATGGCGGGAATTCTTCGCCGACGAACAGCTCAAGGCTTATATCGCGGCGGCGCTCTCCAATAACCGCGATCTGGCCCAGGCGGTCGCGCGTGTCGCGCAGGCGCGGGCGCAGTACCGCATCCAGGATGCGCAACGCCTGCCGTCGCTCGACCTGTCGGCCAGCGCGGCGCGGACGCGGATCCCGCTCAATTCGCTGGGCTTTGGCGATGCCTTGCCCGGTGGCGGGGACACGCAGAACCCAACCTCGATCACTTATAACCAGTTCGCGCTGGGCGCGCGGGTGTCGACGTTCGAGCTCGATTTCTGGGGCCGGGTCCGTAACTTGGCCGAGGCGCAGCGACGGCAATATCTGGCGACGGTCGAGGCGGAGCGGGCCTTCCGCCTGTCGCTGGTGGGGCAGGTCGCTGCGACCTATCTCCAGATCCGTGCGGCCGAGGAACAGATCGCACTCGCCGAACGCACCGTCGCCAGCCGGCGCGAGGGGCTGGGCATCGCCAAGCGGCGGATGGACGCCGGCGTCACCTCCAGCGTCGACTACGACCAGGCGGCCGCACTCCTGACCCAGGCGGAGACGCAGCTCGCGGAGCTTCGCCGTACGGTGGCGCAGTCGCAGAACCTGTTGACCGTCCTGGTCGGCGGACCGATCACCGGGCCGCTGCCGACGGGGCGCCGCTTGGGTGACCAGAACCAGTTCGCCGCGATCGAACCGGGTCTGCCCTCGGCCTTGCTGGTCAATCGACCGGACGTGATCCAGGCCGAGCAGCAGCTTCTGGCCGCCAATGCCAATATCGGCGCGGCGCGTGCGGCGTTCCTCCCCAGCATTTCGCTGACCGGGCTGGCGGGCTTCGTCTCGCCGGCACTCAGCAATCTGATCGACGGCAATTCGACGCAGTATCAGGTGCAGGGGGCCGCGCTTCTGCCGATCTTCGACTGGGGGCGTCGCAAGGCGCAACTGAACCTTAGCCGTGCGCAGGCGGACGAACTGACCGCCGCCTATCAGCGCACGGTGCAGGGCGCGTTCCGTGAGGTCGCCGACGCGCTGGTCGCCCGACGTCGCTATGCCGAGCAGATCGAGGCGCAGACCCGCGCCGTCGATGCGCAACGCCGGCTCGCCCGGACCGCGCGGCTGCGGTACAATAACGGCATCGCCATCTATCTCGAAGTGCTGGATGCCGAGCGCAACCTGTTCTCGGCCGAACAGCAGTTGCTGACGCTGCGCAGCGCCGCGCTTCAGAATGACGTCACCCTCTATGTCGCGCTTGGCGGTGGCCTGCGCGAGACGGGGCAGGTGTCGACGGTTCCCGCGAGCGGCTAATCCCCCAAGCCCGGCCGCCGCGGTTGAGCGAGGGGCGTACGGGGATCTCCCCCGTGCGCCCCTTTGCTTTGCCGGGGCCAAGCGCCTAACCGGCCGTGCACGCTATGGGAGTTCGCAATGACGGATTGGACGATCGGGATCATCGGCGGATCGGGCCTCTACGCAATCGACGCGCTGGAGGATGTCGAGACGCTGGTGATGGATACGCCCTGGGGGGCGCCGTCGGATACGCTGGTGCGCGGACGCATTGGGGACGTGCGGTTCGTCTTCCTGCCGCGCCACGGCCGGGGCCACCGTCTGTCGCCGACCGAGGTCAATTCCCGTGCGAATATCCATGCGCTGAAGCAGGCGGGCTGCACCGACGTGCTCGCCATCTCGGCGATCGGATCGCTGCGCGAGGAATTGCCGCCGGGCCGGTTCGTGGCGATCGACCAGTTCATCGACAGGACCGTACACCGCGACACCAGCTATTTCGGTGCGGGGCTCGTCGCGCATGTGTCGATGGCCGATCCGGTCTGCCCGCGTCTGTCGGTGTTCGCGGCCGAGGCGGCGGAGCGTGCCGGGGCATCGGTCGCGCGCGGCGGCACCTATCTGGCGATGGAGGGACCGCAATTCTCGACACGGGCGGAAAGCCATCTTTTCCGTCAATGGGGTGCGGATGTGATCGGCATGACCGCGATGCCGGAGGCCAAGCTCGCGCGCGAGGCGGAGCTTCCCTATGCGCTGATCGGCATGGTCACCGATTATGATTGCTGGCGGGAAGACGAGGCGCATGTGGAGGTGGATGCGGTCCTGACGCAGCTGAGCGCCAATGCCGCGACTGCGCGCGGGCTGGTGAGCGAGTTGGCCGCCCTGTTGCCGAAGGAGCGCACGCCGTCGCCGATCGACACGGTGCTCGATCAGGCGCTCATCACCCATATCTCGCATGTGGATCGGGCCAAGGCGGAAAGCCTTGGCCCGATCGTGTCGCGGGTACTGGCCGCACGCGGCGGCTGAGGATCAGTCCTCGACGATCTGGCTGTTCTTCGCCGTATCGCGCATCCGCAGGTACACGATCAGCGAGATGCCGATCATCGCGGTGACGTACCAGTAAAAGCCCTGCTCGAAGCCCGCCCGCTTGAACAGCAGCGCGACCGACTCCGCTGTGCCGCCGAAGATGGTGTTGGCCAACGCATAGGGCAGGGCGACGCCCAGCGCGCGGATATGCGCAGGGAACAGCTCGGCCTTCACCACCGCGTTGATCGACGTATAGCCGGTCACGATGATCAGCGCGGCCATGACGAGCGCCCCGGCCACCATCGGATCGCGCGTCGTCTCCAGCGTGGAGAAGATCGGATAGGTGAACAGGACGCCCGCGATGCCGAACGCGACCATCAGTGGCTTGCGCCCGATCCGGTCGGACAGCCCGCCCGCCACCGGTTGCAGCAGCATGAAGGCGAACAGCGTGACGGCGTTGATCTGGCTGGCGACTTCGCGGCTGAACCCGCTGGTGTTCACCAGGAACTTCTGCATGTAGATCGAATAGGCGTAGAAGGCGAGGGTACCGCCAGCGGTCAGCAGCATGACCGTGATGGTCTCGCGCGGATGCTTGGTGAACAACTGGACCAGGCTCGATCGCGGCGCGCCGTCATTCTTGGTGTTCTCGAAGCTCTTGGTCTCCGCCAAACCACGCCGGATATAGAACACGACGACCGCCAGCACCGCGCCCAGCGCGAAGGGAATACGCCAGCCCCATTCGTCCAGTGCCGCCTCGGTCATGGTCGATTGCAGGATCAGAAGGACGCAGATGGCGAGCAGCTGCCCCGAGATCAGCGTGACATATTGAAAGGACGAGAAAAAGCCCCGCCGATCCTTACCCGCCATCTCCGACAGGTAGGTCGCGCTGGCGCCATACTCGCCACCGACCGACAGACCCTGCATCAGGCGCGCGAGCACCAGCAGCGCCGGAGCGGCCAGCCCGATCGTGCCATAACCGGGCGTGATCGCGATGATCAACGAGCCGGCGCACATCAGCGTCACCGACAGGGTCAGGCCCGCCTTGCGTCCCTTGCGGTCGGCATAGATGCCCATGATCCACGCGCCGATAGGGCGCATGACGAAGCCGACCGCGAAGACCGCCGCCGCGCTCAACAGCTGGGCCGTGCGGTTTTCCGATGGAAAGAAGTGCGGCGCGAAATAGAGGGTAAAGGCGGAGTAGACATACCAGTCGAACCACTCGACGAGATTGCCGGTCGATCCGCCGATGATCGATTTCAGGCGGTGGCGGCCCGGGTCGGTGGTGGCATAGGACATATCTACTCCCCTTGGTCGTTTCTATCAGAAGCGGAAACTAAGCCATCCGGCCCAGAAATCCGAGCTTTTCAGGTTGGCGCGCTTCAGCACGGTATCGGCCTGGAAATGCTCGTAGCGGCCGGTGAAGGACAGGCGCGGCGTGATCGTCCACACGGCCTGCAAACGCGCGATCTCCGCCACCTTCTTGCCCCGGACGTTCTGCGTGCCCGCCCAGGTCGCACCGCTGGCGCGGTAGACGGCGTCAAATTCGTTGGGCCGCCAGGCGAAGCCATATTCGGCCGCCAACCGCACGCCCTTGAGCGGCGTGAACGTGAAGTTCGGGGCGGTGTAGAGCAGGTTGGTCGGGGTCAGGAACAGGCCATAGCTGTAATAGATGTTGTTCCCGAACAGGCCGTTCGTGATGTTCAGCTGGCCGGAACGCTGAAAGGCGCCGCCGCCCGAGCCATAGTCGAAATGGATGCCGACGCGCGGTGAGTCCGGCTTCTTGCCCAGCCGATAGGTCTGCGCGACGAACGCCTGCCATGCGGAGATCGGGCGGTCGCCGAACGTGCCGCGCTGGTTGTTGACGGTCCAATCGATATTGATGGGGCCGATATCGCCATAGCTGTGCAGGCCGAGGAAATAGCGTTCCTCCAGCGCGGTCACGCCACCCGCGGACGCGCGTCGATTGCGCAGTCGCCAGATGAACGGGTCTAGATAGAGCTTCGACCCGCCGAACAGCTTGGGCGACAGGCGAAAGCCGAAGGTGGCGCCGGAAAACCGGACATCCGGGTTGGTCTTGTCGTCGCTGATCCCTTCATAGCCATAGGTGACATAGTTGAGATCGAAGACGTCGACGCGCGCATTGGTCCCGCGCGCATAGGCGCGCACGCCGTCGAGGACGAAGAAGAGCGTGTTGTTGTCGCGACCGACCGTCAACAGCTGCGGCCCGTCGAAGAATTCCTGACGACCGGCGCGCACGCCGACGTCGAGACCCAGCGCCTTGCCCTTCACCTCGGCAAACAGCTGTTGCACCGCCAGCTTGTTGCGCAGATTGGCGTTGGGCGTACCCAGGTTGATGCCCTGCAACTCGGCCCGGCCGAGTTCGCCGAACACGCGGAAATGATCGCCCAGATGGACGTCGGCACCGCCCACGATGCGCGCGATGTCCTGGCGCTGTTGCTGGACCTCACGCAGGTTGGGGTTGGTGGTCAGGTTCATGCGGGCCCGCAGTTCGCCGGAGAAGGTGACATAGGACTTGCCGTCCTCGGTCAGCTTCACGCACTTCAGCGCGTCGATCGGATCGTCGCGCTTCGCGGGGTCGCACAACTTGCGCCAATCCTCGGCCCAGCGCGATTGGTTGTAGCCGTTGACCGTGTTGCCGTCGCCGGCTGCCGTGCTGGGATAGGCGGTGCTGGCGGGGCTGGCCGGCTCGGCGGCCGCCTTGGGCGTTATGGCCTGCGCGCTGGCCAGGCTAGGGGCCAGTCCTGTCGCCGCCAGCGCGGCGGTGCCGGCGAGCCAAACGAATTTCATGATAACAATCCCCTCAATCGTACCGGTCTGTCGTGACGCCGGCTTCACTAACGCGGCAAAGTTAAAGAAAACCGGCCAGGGCCCCTGGCCGGTTCCTTCGTTTCGGATCAGGCGATGGCGGGCTGCGCCGTCGGCAGGGCCGGCTTGTTGTTCAGCGCGGCATCCAGCGCACCCTTGTCCAGCGCGCCTTCCCAGCGGGCGACGACGACGGTGGCGACCGCGTTGCCGATGAAGTTGGTCAGGCTGCGGCATTCCGACATGAACCGGTCGATGCCGAGGATCAGCGCCATGCCGGCGACGGGCACGTCGGGCACGATCGACAGGGTCGCGGCCAGGGTGATGAAGCCCGCGCCGGTGACGCCCGCCGCACCCTTCGAGCTGAGCATCGCGACCAGCAGAAGCGCCAGCTGCTGACCCAGCGAGAGGTCGACACCGCACGCCTGGGCGATGAACAGCGCCGCCAGCGTCATGTAGATGTTGGTGCCGTCCAGGTTGAACGAATAGCCGGTGGGAACGACCAGGCCGACGACCGACTTTTCGCAGCCGGCCTTTTCCATCTTCTGGAGCAGGCTGGGCAGCGCCGCTTCCGACGACGAGGTGCCGAGCACCAGCAGCAGTTCGGCCTTGAGATAACGGATCAGCTTCAGGACCGAGAAGCCGTTGGCGCGGGCAATGGTGCCCAGGACGACGACGACGAAAAGGATCGAGGTGAAGTAGAAGGTGGCGACCAGCGCGCCGAGGTTCACCAGGCTGCCGACACCATATTTGCCGATGGTGAAGGCGATCGCGCCGAAGGCACCGATGGGCGCGGCGCGCATCAGGATGCCGACCAGACGGAAGACGACGACACTCAGACGCTCGAGGCTGGTGAGCAGCGGACGGGCGGGTTCGCCGACCAGCGCCATCGAGATGCCGAACAGGATGGCGACCATCAGCACCTGCAGGATGTTGCCCTGGGTGAACGCGCTGACCAGCGTGTCGGGGATGATGCCCAGCAGGAAGCCGGTGACGGTCGTGTCATGCGCCTTGGCGGTATATTCGGCGATCGACCCGGCCTTCAGCGTGGTGGGATCGATGTTCATGCCCGCGCCGGGCTGGACGACATTGGCGACGATCAGGCCGACGATCAGCGCGAAGGTCGATACGGTGATGAAGTAGAAGAACGCCTTACCGGCCACACGACCGACCGAGCCGAGCTCGCGCATGCCTGCGATACCGGTGACGACCGTCAGGAAGATGACGGGGGCGATAATCATCTTCACCAGCTTGATGAAGGCATCGCCGATGGGCTTCAGCGATTCGCCGAAGCTCGGCCAGACATGCCCGATGATCGCGCCCAGTGCGATCGCGAACAGGACCTGGACATAAAGGTGGGACCAAACCCGAGCGCGCTTGGGCGCTTCGGCGACGGCATAATCTTGTGCGATCACGACTTCCATCATCCTCTGCAAAAGGGAACGGGCGTGGTGGACCACGCTCCGGGTTGCCCACAGTGTGCGGGGTCGGGGACGCAAATTCAAAATCTTTGCATGTAACACTATACTATTGAAAAGACGTGGTAATCATTGGCATTCATCCCTCGATCGCGCGAAATTCCGCATGGCGCTCATGACGCGGTTGCGATATTCCGCACATATGTCTCCACCGGTCGCCCGCATCGTTCGCTATCGCCGCTACGCGATTCCGGTGGTGGTCGCCTTGCTGCTCACGGTGGCGGCGGCGATCGGCCTGCGCGTCTATGCGCACCGCCAGGCGGTCAGCGGTTTGCGCGCCGACGCCACCCGAGTCGCCAGGCAGCAGGAACGGCTGTTGAACAGCGAGCTTCAGCGTTTTCGCCTCTTGCCGATCGTGCTGGTCGAATATCCCGATCTCGGCAATGCGCTGCGCAACGGTTCTCGGCAGGCGGCGGATCGCCTCAACGAGAAGCTGCGGGGGCTGGCGGAGCGAACCGGTGCGCCGGTCATTTACGCTATCGACCGACAGGGGCGGACGATCGCCGCGTCCAATGCCGGCCAGCCCGACAGTTTCGTCGGCCGCAATTACAATTTTCGACCCTATTTCCAGCAGGCACTGGTTCGCGGCACCTCCGAATATTTTGCGCTGGGCAATACCAGCCACCGCGCGGGCCTGTTCCTGGCGCGGCGGATCGGGCCCGCGAGCGCGCCCGATGGCGTGATCGTGGTCAAGGTGGAGTTCGACCGTATTGCCCAGGCTTGGGCCAGCGATCCGGGGCAGAGCCTTCTAGTCGACAATCACGGCGTGGTTGTCGTCACGTCCGATCCGCAGGCGCGGTTCACCATGGTCCGGCCGCTGACGAAGCGCACCCGCGCCGAGATCGAGCAGACGCAGCAATTCGGCGGATTGCCGCTGCGCCCCGCGCCCTATCGACTGGAACCAGGAGGCTGGGCGACCGATCGCGATGGCAACCGCTATGTCGTGGCGCGCACGACGGTGCCGCTGCCCGGCTGGCGGCTGATCCATATCCTGCCGATACGCCCGGCGTTCCGTACCGCCGACAGCTGGGTCCGATCGGGCACCGCGCTGATCGGCATCGGGCTGTTGGCGCTTGCCATATTGGCGACATGGCGGCGGACACGCGCCGAACGCGTGGTACGCGCCCGCGAGGCGCTGGAGGCCGAGGTGGCGCGTCGCACGGCCGAACTGCGCGCGACGAATGATCGTTTGACTATCGAGATTGCCGAACGCGTCCGCGCCGACCAGCGCTTTCGCGCCGCGCGTGAGGAACTGGCGCAGGCCAACCGTCTGGGCTCGCTGGGGACGATCACCGCCGGCGTCGCGCACGAGATCAACCAGCCGGTGGCGGCGATCCGCACGCTGGCCGAAAACGCCCGGACCTTCCTGTCGCGGTCCGCCCCCGACAAGGCCGACAGCAATCTGGGCACCATCGTCGAACTGACCGAGCGGATCGGGTCAATCGTCCAGGAGATGCGACGCTTCGTTCGGCGGAGCACGCATGGCATCGGCCCCGTGGCGCTCGACGCGGTATTGGACGGCACGATGTTGTTGATCGGCGACCGCTTCCGCAGTGCGGGCGTGGCGCTGGAGCGCCCCGTCGGAGGAACGCTGCCGGTGGTTGTCGCGGGGCGGGTGCGGCTAGAGCAGGTGCTGGTCAATCTGCTTCAGAACGCGCTGGACGCGGTGGCGGACCGGCCCGCTCCCCGTGTCCGAATGCGCGTTCGGGCGGAGCAGGATAGCGTGGAACTGACCGTCGAGGACAATGGCCCGGGCCTTGATCCCGCTATCGCGTCGGAGATCTTCACCCCCTTCGTGACGGGCAAGCCCGATGGGTTGGGCCTGGGCCTGGGCATCGCCAGGGATATCATGCGGGAGTTTGGCGGCATGTTGGATACCATTCCCTCCGCGCTCGGCGGGGCGGGCTTCATCATCCGGTTGCGCCGGGCATGAGCGAGAGCGACGCTACGCCGGCGATGCGCGTCCTGCTGGTCGATGACGACACGGTATTGCGCCAGGCGCTGGCCCAGTCTTTCGAGCTGGCGGGCATCGACGTCGAGGCGCATGGCGATCCGCTGACCGCGCTTGGTGCCATTACGCCCGACTTTCCCGGCATGGTCGTGTCCGACATACGCATGCCGGGGATCGACGGGATCGAACTGGCGCGCCGGGTGGCGGGGATCGATGCCGAAATCCCGGTCATCCTCATGACGGGGCATGGCGATGTGCCGATGGCGGTCGCGGCGCTCAAGCAGGGCGTGTTCGATTTCGTCGCCAAGCCCTTCGCCGCCGATCTCCTGATCGCCAGCGCCGGGCGCGCGCTGGAGACGCGCCGGCTCGTCCTCGACAATCGTCGGCTGCGTACTGCGGCGGAAGAGGCGCAGGGCGCCTATCCGCTGATCGGCGAGACGCCGGTGATGATGCGCCTGCGGGAAACGGTGCGGCAGGTGGCGCAGGCCGATGTGGACGTACTGGTCGAAGGCGAGACGGGGACGGGCAAGGAACTCGTCGCATTGCTGCTCCACCGATGGAGCGCACGGCGGACGCGGCCGTTCATCGCGGTCGATTGCGCCGCGTTGCCCGAAGCGATCGCCGAGAACGAACTGTTCGGCCAGGCGCATGCCCGCACGCCGGGACGGATCGCGGCGGCGCATCGCGGGACCCTGTTCCTGGATGAGGTCGACAGCATGGCCCCCGCGCTGCAAGGCCGGATGCTGCGGGTGGTCGAGGAGCGCGAGGTCAGGGCGATCGGGTCGGAGGATCCGCAACTGCTCGATCTGCGCATCGTGGCGGCCGCCAAGTCCGATCTGGGGCGGGCGGTGGAGGAGGGGCGGTTTCGCGCCGATCTTCTGTATCGCCTCGACGCGGTGCGGCTTCGCGTGCCGCCGCTGCGGGAACGGCGGGCCGACGTACCGTTGCTCTTCGCCCATTTCCTGCGCGAGGCGGCGGAGCGGTTCGGCCGCCCGGTCCCGCTGATCGACGGGGGCGTACAGGCCCGGCTTTTGTCGCATGACTGGCCGGGCAATGTCCGCGAGGTCCGTAACTATGCCAACCGCGTCGCGCTTGGCCTGGCGGGCGGCTTGTCGGGCGAGGGGGCGCAGGCGGGCGATTCGCTCTCGCTTCCCGAACGGGTCGAACGGTTCGAGGGCGCGACGATCCGTGCCGTGCTGGAGGAGGTGGCGGGCGATGTCCGTGCCGCGCTCGCCGTCCTCGGCATCCCGCGCAAGACATTCTACGACAAGGTTGCCCGCCACGGCATCGACCTGAACGCCTATCGCCCCAATCGCGCTTGACGCGGCCCGGGGGGCGGGGGAGCATGGCCGGTGACGCCGAACGAACGGCGCGCTGACAGGAGAATGCCATGGAGGATGCCGCCACCCGGCTGGCACGCGATCCGCGCTATATCGCGCTGGTCCGCAGACGCGGTCGGTTCACGACGATCCTGACGGTCGTCATACTGATCGCCTATTTCGGGTTCATTCTGACCATCGCCTTCGACAAGGCGGTGCTGGCACGGCCGATCGCTGGCGGGGCGACGTCCTGGGGCATCCCGGTCGGACTGGGGGTGATCGCGTTGGCGATCCTTCTGACCGGGCTGTACGTCGTGCGGGCGAACCGGGATTTCGACCCCGTCATCGACGAACTCCGTGCGGAGGAGGGCGCATGAGGGGCCCGCGTCTTCTCGCCGCCATACCCGTCGCCATGGCTCTTCCCGCCGGCGCGCAGGCTCATGCCATCGGGCCGGCGGTGCAACAGGCGACGAACTGGACCGCGATCGGCATGTTCGCCGCCTTCGTCGCGCTGACGCTGGCGATTACCCGCTGGGCGGCGCGGCGCACACGCACGGCGTCCGACTTCTATACGGCGGGCGGCGGGATTACCGGTTTTCAGAACGGCCTGGCGATCGCCGGGGATTTCATGTCGGCCGCCTCGTTCCTCGGCATTTCGGCGCAAATCTATGCCGATGGCTATGACGGGCTGATCTATTCGATCGGCTTTCTGGTCGGCTGGCCGATCCTGTTGTTCCTGATGGCCGAGCGGCTGCGCAATCTGGGGCGGTTCACCTTCGCCGATGTCGCGTCGTTCCGGTTCGCGCAGACGCCGGTGCGGATGGTCGCGGCCTGCTCCACCCTGCTCGTCGTCCTGTTCTACCTGATCGCCCAGATGGTCGGCGCGGGCCAGCTGATCCGCCTTCTGTTCGGTCTGCCCTATGGCTATGCGGTCATCATCGTCGGCGTGTTGATGACGATGTACGTGTTGTTCGGCGGCATGACCGCGACGACATGGGTGCAGATCGTCAAGGCGATGATGCTGCTGGGGGCCGCCAGCTTCATGGCGATCGCCGTCCTGGCGCGGTTCGATTTCAGCCCGGAGGCGCTGTTCGCGCGGGCCGTCGACGTCAAGACGGCGCTGGCCGCATTGGCCGGGGCCGGTCCCGAAGAAGCAGCGACCAAGGGGCGGGCGATCATGGGGCCGGGCGGGTTCATCAAGGATCCCGTCTCGGCGATCTCGATCGGGGCGGCCCTGATGTTCGGCACGGCGGGGCTTCCGCATATCCTGATGCGCTTCTTCACCGTGCCCAATGCCAAGGCGGCGCGCAGCTCGGTGCTGTGGGCGACGGGGTGGATCGGTTATTTCTATATCCTGACCTTCGTCATCGGCTTCGGCGCGATCGTCCTGGTCGCGACCGATCCCGGCTTCCTCGACGCCGGCGGCGCACTGCGGGGTGGCGGCAACATGGCCGCGATCCATCTGGCGCAGGCGGTGGGCGGCAACCTGTTCCTGGGCTTCATCTCGGCGGTGGCGTTCGCGACCATCCTGGCGGTGGTGGCGGGACTGACCCTGTCGGGTGCCTCGGCGGTCAGCCACGATCTTTATGCCACCGTCATCAAGAAGGGGCAGGCGGACTCGGCTTCGGAATTGCGGGTGTCGCGGATCACCGTGTTCGTCCTGGCGGTGGTCGCCATCCTGCTGGGCATCGTGTTCGAGAAGCAGAATGTCGCCTTCATGGTCAGCCTGGCCTTCGCGCTGGCCGCGTCGGCGAATTTCCCGGTTCTGCTGCTGTCGCTACTCTGGTCGGGATGCACCACGCGCGGTGTGGTAGCGGGCGGACTGGTCGGTCTCGTCACCGCACTGGTCCTGACCATCCTGTCGCCGGCGATCTGGGTCGCCGTGCTGGGTCATGACGCGCCGATCTTCCCTTATGGGTCGCCGACGATCTTCTCGATGCCGCTGGCATTCGTGACGATCTGGCTGGTCTCCATCACCGATCGAAGCGGCCGCGCCGCCGTCGACAAGGCCGGCTATCCCGCGCAGCGGGTCCGGTCGGAAACCGGCATCGGCGCATCGGTCGCCCATCAGCACTGACGGTGCCTGACCCGCTGTCCCTTAACGGGGCAGCGGGGACAGGGCTCGGAATTTGCCCCGCGACGCAAAAGTAAATGGCGCGTTAAGACATTCGCCATGAAACGCCGCCTGGTCCTGACCAACGAAGCCGCCCGCCATCCCTTTCGGCGCACGCTTCCGCCGCCCGCACCGGCACGCAGCCGGCGCGATGACGATCAGGACCTGCGCCTGTTCGCCCTCAGCGTCACCGCCTTTTTCATCTGTATCTACAGCTTCCTGCTCTAACGCGGACGGCCTGGCGGTTCAGGCGGCGTTGGGGCAGCCATCGTCGCAGGCGCGGTGAAGCCGCAGCGCGAGCCAGGCGGACACCACACACATGCCCGCCACGACGAACAGCATGTCTTCCGGCGTGACGCCTGCCGCGCTGATCGCGAAGACGCAGATCGACCCGATCGTCATCGCGAAACAATTGACGATGTTGTTGGCGGCCACGGTTCGCGCCGTCTGATCTTTTTCCACCGTGGTGGTCAGAAAGGCATAGAGCGGGACGACGAACATACCGCCGGTCGTCGCGATCGCCAGCAGCGTCGCCAGGATGCCGATCGCGCGCGGCTCCGACAGGAAGCTCTGCCAGCTGTAGAGCGCACCCGCCGGCGCGGGGGTCCAGTTGCGGCAAAGGAACGAGAACAGCACGACGAACGCCCCCATCGCCACGACCGAGATCGGGGAATAGCGCGCGGAAATCTCGCCCTTCAGCATGGTGTTGATGACGACCGAGCCGATCGCCACCCCGATCGAGAAGATCGCGATCGCCAGGCTGGCGACCTCCTTGTCGGCGGTCAGCACATTCTTCACCAGCGGCGGGAAGACGATGATCAGGACCGAGCCGATCGTCCAGAAGAAGCTGATCGCCACGATCGCCAGGAACAGTCGGCGGATATGCAGCGTCGCGGCGATCAGATGCCACGACGCGCTGAACGGGTTGTAGTTGAGCTTGAGCGGTGGCCCCTCGCGTGGGGCGGGGGGGACCATCCGCCCGGTGAACCAGCCCAGAAGGGCCACGACCAGCACGCCGATAGCCGCCGCCTCGACCGGAATCCAGCCCGCCGCGACCGTTCCGAGCAGGATCGCCAGATAGGTGCCCGCTTCGACCAGACCGGTGCCGCCCAGCACATTCTCGGGCTCCAGATGCTGGGGCAGGATGGCATATTTGATGGGGCCGAAGAAGGTGGAGTGAACGCCGAGCGCCAGGACCGTGCCGAGCATCAGGGCGAGCCCGATGGAAGTATAGCCCGCCCGTGCGATCATCAGGCCGGCGGCGCCGATCAGCATGATGCCGATCTCCACCGTCTTCACGATGCGGATAATACGCGCCTTGTCATGGCTGTCCGCCAGCTGGCCCGACAGCGCGGACAGGAAGACGAAGGGCAGGATGGCGGCGCCGGTGGCGGCGGCGTTGAAATAGGATTCGGATACCGGATCGGTGAAGATCGTATAGGTCGCGAACAGGACCATCGACGTCTTGAACAGATTGTCGTTGAAGGCGCCGAGAAACTGGGTGGAGAACAGCGGCAGAAATCGCCGCCGCTTGAGAAGCCCGAGGGCGTTGAGCATGACGAAAAATGGCCCGATCGTGGCAACAGGATGGCGACAACATAACCATGCCGTGCCCCATCGCCAACCGTTTAAAGCGGTTTGTCATGCGCGGCCCAGCCGTTAGAAGGCGTTATGCTGACGCTGCCCAATCTGTTGACGCTTTCGCGAATCCTGGCCGTGCCGCTGCTCGCGGGGCTGTTGTGGCAGCCGGAATGGGCGCTGGGCTATGGCATCGCGTTTGCCCTGTACTGCCTGATGGGCATCACCGATTATTTCGACGGCTATCTGGCGCGCGCCAACGGAGCGGTGTCGAAACTGGGTGTCTTCCTGGACCCCATCGCCGACAAGATCATGGTGGCCGCCGTCATCCTGGTGCTGGTCGCGGTCCAGGTGATCCGCGAGGCCAGCGTCATCGCCGGCCTGATCATCCTGCTGCGCGAGATCGCGGTGTCGGGTCTTCGCGAATTCCTCGCGCAGTTACAGGTGTCGGTGCCCGTCTCGCGATTGGCGAAGTGGAAGACCACGTTGCAGCTCGTGGCGCTGGGCGGCCTGATCCTTGGCGGTGCGCTCCCCGGCTGGCCCTGGGTGCAGACGGCGGCGCTCGCCGCGCTGTGGGGGGCGGCGGTGCTGACGCTGGTGACCGGCTGGGACTATCTGCGCGTCGGCCTCAAACATATGGATAGCTGAATGCGTTTGACGATCCTGTATTTCGCCTGGGTGCGCGAACGCATCGGGCAGGGCGAGGAGGTCGTGACCGTCCCGTCAGACCTGGCGACCGTCGCGGACCTGATCGACTGGCTGGCGTCGCGCGGTGGCGGCTATGCCGAGGCACTGGCCGAGCCCCAGCGGCTGCGTGCCGCGATCGACCAGGATTTCGTCGGGATCGAGGCACCTTTGGCGGGCGCGCGCGAGGTGGCGATCTTCCCCCCGGTGACCGGCGGATGATCCGCGTCGTCGTCTCACCCGCTCCGATCGATGTCGACGCCGAAATGGCGCTTGCCGAACGGCCGGAGGTGGGCGCGGTCGCGACCTTTTGCGGCCTGGTCCGCGCCGATGACGGCGTCGACCAGCTGGAACTGGAGCATTATCCCGGGGCGACCGAAGCCGCGCTGACGCGCATCGCCGAGCTGGCGACCTCGCGCTGGTCGCTCCAGGCCGCGACGATCGTCCACCGTGTCGGGCCGATGTGTCCGGGCGAGCGGATCGTGTTCGTCGCCGCGGCGGCCCCGCATCGTCGCGATGCGCTGGACGCCTGCGCCTATCTGATCGATCGGCTCAAGACCGACGCCCCGTTCTGGAAGCGGGAGACGCGCGGCGGCGCGGCGACATGGGTCGAGGCGCGCGCGAGCGACACCGCCGCCGCCGAACGCTGGCAGGACGCGGGCGACCGGGCATGAAAAAGGCGGGGCCGAAACCCCGCCTTCCTCGCTCACCGTCGACCGGGTTCAGCCGATCTTGGGAACGCTGATCCCGTTGGTCAGGTGGATCACGCCGTTGGTCGCGGGCACATCGGCCTGGTCGACATAGGCCTTCTGACCATTGACGTCGGTCAGCATGATGTTGCCGTTCGGGCCGACCTGCGCCGTCAGTGGCTGACCGGCGAGCGTGGTCAGCGTGGCGCTGCCGTTGCCGGCGGTGATCTGCTGCTTCAGCTGATCGCCGGTCACCTTGCCCGACACCACATGGTATTTCAGAATGGTCGCCAGCGCGGCCTTGTTCTCGGGCTTGCTGAGATTGTCGATCGCGCCGGCCGGCATACGGCTGAACGCCTCATCGCTGGGTGCGAAGACCGTGAAGGGGCCGGGGCCTGACAGATCGGCGGTCAGACCCGCCGTTTCGACCAGCTTGGCCAGCGTGCTGCGATCAGGGGTGGCGGCCAACACCTGGACGACCGTGCCCGTAGCGACCGGTGCGGCCTGCATCGGCGCGCCGGTGGCGGGAGCAGGCATGGTCTGCGTGGTGGTGGGCGCAGTCTGGGAGGACGGCGTGGCCGTCTGGGCCGATGGCGTCGCCGTCTGAGCCTGGGCTACACCGGCCAGCATGGTGGCCGAGGCGAGGATGGTAATCGTCTTCAACATAAATCTTACTCCCACTTCCAACGGCGGAGCGTGCAAGCGTCACACCGCAAATGAAGAGATGAACGCCCGCTCCGCGTGCGAAACGAGCGTTCCGAGATGAGTAACGTTCTTAATCCAGTTTTGGTACCAAGACGCCGTTCACGATGTGGATCATGCCATTGGCCTGCCGCATGTCGCCAGCCTCGATGTAACTCTTGTTGCCGCTCGCGTCGGTCAGCGTGATGACCGACTGGGTCATGCTGAGCGTCAGCGGCTCGCCTTGTACGGTCATGATCGTCGCCGTGCCGCCGCCGTCGGCGATCCGCTGTTGAAGGTCGGAGATCGTGACCGCGCCGGGCAGCATGTGGAAGCGGAGCAGACGGACCAGCGAGTCGCGATTGGCGGGTTGCAGCAACTGATCCTGCACGCCGGGGGCCAGCCGCGCGAAGGCGGCATTGGACGGTGCGAACAGGGTATAGGGGCCCGGCCCGGCCAGCGTCGTCGCCAGTCCGGCCGCGCGGATGGCGGCGACCAGCGACGATAGCGACGAGGTCGCGGCGGCATTGTCCAGGATCGTGCGGGTCGCCAGCATCGCCTGATCGGCGCTTGCCGGCGGTGCCGCGGGCGTCTCGGCCGATGCGGTGGCGGTGGACGGGGTGGCCGGCGCCTCGCGCGAATCCCGCCCGCGCCCGCACGCGCCCAGCATCGCCAGCGCGGCGAGCGGCAGGATGGTCATCAGCGGCCTGATGTTCCGGGTCATGGGGCCATTCTCCTTAGAAGATGATGAACGATGTCGGGATGCAGGACGCCTTGGCGCCCGGTCGGTTGCGCCTGTGCTCAGGCCGCCTCGGCCAGCACCTGGGCCAGCAGGCGGAAATCCTTCTCGCGCGGGCTCGCGCGACGCCACACCAGGGCGATCTTGCGCATCGCATTCTCGGCGTCCAGCGGCCGTGCGGTGATATGGGTATTGTCCAGGATGCCCGAACGAAGCGCCATTTCGGGCAGCATGGTCATGCCCAGGCCATTGTCGACCATCTGGACGATCGTATGGAGCGACGTGCCCAGCATCGTGGCCTCGGCGCGCAATTCGGGGCGATTGCAGGCCGCGAGCGCATGGTCCTTCAGGCAATGCCCGTCCTCCAGCAGCAGCAGCCGGGTCTCGTCGATCGCGGCGGCGGGAATGGCGGGCGGTGGCGTCACGTCCTCATCGGTGGGGAAGGCGACGAACAGGCGGTCGTCGAACAGCGGCTCGGCCGTCACCTCGCCACAGGAAAAGGGCAGGGCCAGCAGCACGCAATCGGTACGGCCATTGTGCAGCCGTTCGCACGCCGGGGCGCTGGGCTCCTCGCGCAGGAACAGCTTCAGGTCGGGATAGTCGTGGCGCAGCCGGGGCAGGATGCGGGGCAGCATGAAGGGCGCGATGGTCGGGATCACCGACATGCGCATCTCGCCCGACAGCGGCCGCCCGGCGGCGCGCGCCATGTCGCCGAGTTCGTCCGCCTCGCGCAACACGCGCCGCGCCTTGTCCGCGATCCGCTCGCCCAGGGGGGTGAAGCGCACCACGCGCCGCGTCCGCTCGACCAGGGTCACGCCGATCAGCGTCTCCAGCTCGCGCAGCCCGGCGGACAGGGTCGATTGCGTGACGAAGCAGGCGTCGGCCGCCCGGCCGAAATGGCCATGGTCCTGCAGGGCCACGAGATATTGAAGCTGTTTCAGTGTCGGTAGATATGTCGCGGCCATTGATCGTCTCAGTCGATTGCGCTGTGACAAATAGCTTGTTGGATCGCTGGCGCCAGTCCCCATATCTGATGCGGCGACGAATACAGGCGGTCCACCGCCGGCTCGTTGCGAGAGGATGGCTGAAGCCGAATTTTGGGAAGAGAAGGAGGCATATTGCCATGTTGACCGTTGGAGACAAGCTCCCCGCATTCACCGTTCCCGTCCAGCAGGGCACCAGCGCGCTGCCCGCCGGCGAGACGATCAGCGACACCTCCTATGAGGGCAAGTGGAAGGTTCTGTTCTACTGGCCGAAGGATTTCACCTTCGTCTGCCCGACCGAGATCGTCGGCTATTCCGAGTTGAAGGGCGATTTCGAGGATCGTGACGCCGTGCTGATCGGCGCCTCGACCGACACCGCGCACGTCCACCTGGCGTGGCGCAAGTCGGACCCGGATCTGGCCGCCGCCGATTTCCCCTGGATCGCGGACAATGGCCGCGTCCTGGCCGACGCGCTGGGCATCGTCGATAAGAATGAGCATGTCGCGTACCGCGCGACCTTCATCGTCGATCCCGACAATGTCATCCAGCATGTAACGATCAACGGCCTGAACGTCGGTCGCAACCCGCAGGAAACCCTGCGCGTGCTCGACGCCCTTCAGACCGACGAGCTCTGCCCTTGCAACTGGAACAAGGGCGACGACGTCCTCCAGCTCGCGGCCGAGTAATCGTCACGCCGGGGGGCGACGGCGTCCCCCGGCCCATCTTTTCGATGCCCCGGCGAGGGTTGTCGGTCGATATGGCCGACGGCCCGGACTGGGGCGTCGCGTATCTGGAGCATGAACATGTCGCTCAAGGAATTTGCCGGGCAGCTGCCCGATTTCGCCAAGGACATCCGCCTGAACGTCGGCTCGCTGCTGAACGAGGCGGTGCTGAACGATCAGCGCAAGTATGGCCTGCTGCTCACCTGCGCCCACGGCTCGGGCTACAAGCCGCTGGTCGAGGCGGCCGAGGCGGAGTGCACGCCCAAGCTGACACCCGAGGCCGCGACCGCCGCGCGCGCGGCGGCAGCGGTGATGGCGATGAACAACGTCTATTACCGCTTCACCCACTTGGCCGGGA
>NZ_JBNNOB010000022.1:0-39267 GCF_050274375.1 Sphingomonas sp. NPDC019816 | reverse complement strand
GGCCAGCCTTCCTCGACCACGACCAGGCGGTTGGTCTTGGCGAGCGACTTCAGCACCGTCTTGGTGTCGAGCGGACGCAGCGTACGCAGGTCGATGACCTCCGCGTCGATGCCCTCGGCGGCCAGCTTTTCAGCGGCTTCGAGCGCGACGCCCACGCCGATCGAGTAGGACACGAGCGTCACGTCCTTGCCCTCGCGCATGATCCGCGCCTTGCCGATCGGCAGGACGAAATCGTCGAGCTTGGGCACGTCGAACGAACGGCCGTACATCAGCTCGTTCTCTAGGAACACGACCGGATCTTTCGAGCGGATCGCCGCCTTCAACAGGCCCTTGGCGTCGGCCGCGTCATAAGGCGCGATCACGATCAGGCCGGGGACCGAAGCGTACCACGGGCCATAGTTCTGCGAGTGCTGCGCACCGACGCGGCTGGCGGCACCGTTGGGGCCACGGAACACGATCGGGCAGCGCATCTGGCCACCGGACATGTAGTTGGTCTTGGCGGCCGAGTTGATGATGTGATCGATCGCCTGCATGGCGAAGTTGAACGTCATGAACTCGATGACCGGACGCAGGCCGCCCATGGCGGCACCCGTGCCGACACCGGCAAAGCCGTATTCGGTGATCGGCGTGTCGATCACGCGACGGTCGCCGAACTCGTCCAGCAACCCTTGCGTCACTTTGTACGCGCCCTGATACTGGGCGACTTCCTCGCCCATCACGAAGACGCGGTCGTCGGCGCGCATTTCCTCGGCCATCGCGTCGCGCAGCGCTTCGCGGACGGTGAGCTTCACCATCTCGGTGCCTTCCGGGATTTCCGGCGAGGCGGGTGCTTCCTGCTCGGCGGCGGCGACCAGCTTCTGCGTGCCGCTTTCCTGCTCGGCGGCGGCCGCGCCTTCCGGCATCGGCGGCGCATTATGATCGGTCGGCTGGTTCTTGGGCGCCGCATTGGCGTCCTCACCCGAACGGCTCTCGGTCGCGGCGGCCGTCGAGACGTCCTCGCCTTCCTCCGCGAGCAGCGCGATGGCGGTACCCACCTTCACATTGTCGGTGCCTTCAGCGACCATGATCTTGGCGATCACGCCTTCATCGACGGCTTCGAATTCCATCGTCGCCTTGTCGGTCTCGATCTCGGCCATGATGTCGCCGGACTTGACCGTATCGCCTTCCTTCACGAGCCACTTGGCGAGCGTGCCCTCTTCCATCGTCGGCGAAAGGGCCGGCATCTTGATCTCGATCGCCATCTCAGTAACGCTCCACCAGCACTTCAGTGTAGAGTTCAGCCACATCGGGCTCGGGGGTCTGCTCGGCGAAGTCCGCCGCCTCGTTGACCGTCTTGCGGATATCCTGCTCCAGGGTCTTTAGATCGGCCTCGGTCACGCCTTCCGCTTCGAGCAGCTTCTTGACGTGATCGATCGGGTCGGACTTGTCGCGCACGCCCTGCACTTCCTCGCGGCTGCGATACTTGGCGGGGTCGGACATGGAGTGACCGCGATAGCGATAGGTCTTCATCTCCAGGATGACCGGGCCCTTGCCCGCGCGGACCCAAGCCAGCGCCTCTTCGGCGGCACCGCGACAGGCCAGCACGTCCATGCCGTCGACCTGGATGCCGGGGATGCGGAAGCTCTCGCCGCGGCGATAGAGCTGGTCCTCGGACGAGGCGCGGTTGACCGCCGTGCCCATGGCGTACTGGTTGTTCTCGATCACGAAGATGATCGGGAGCTTCCACAGCTCGGCCATGTTGAAGCTCTCGTACACCTGGCCCTGATTGGCGGCACCATCGCCGAAATAGGCGAGGCAGACGCCGCCGTCATTGCTGTACTTGTGCCCGAACGCCAGGCCGGTGCCCAGCGACACCTGCGCGCCCACGATGCCGTGGCCGCCGTAAAACTTATGCTCGGTCGAAAACATGTGCATCGACCCGCCCTTACCCTTGGAGATGCCGGCGGCACGCCCCGTGAGCTCGGCCATGATGACCTTGGGATCGATGCCGTACGCCAGCATGTGGCCATGGTCGCGGTATCCAGTGATGACCGAGTCCTTGTCGCCGTCGAGCGCCGACTGCAGACCCACCGCCACGGCTTCCTGGCCGATATACAGGTGGCAGAAACCGCCGATCAGGCCGAGGCCGTACAGCTGGCCCGCCTTTTCTTCGAAGCGGCGGATCAGGAGCATCTGCTTGTAGAAATCCAGCAACTGTTCCTTGGTAGCCTGGAACGGCTGCGGTTCGGCGGGACGCTCCCGATTGGGAATGGGGGGCTCGCTGGTACGGCTTGGAGCTTTTGCCACAGTCGGGAACACCTTTGTTTCCGTTAGGGAAGGATCAGAGCCTATTGGCGCGGTTCTGCGCGAAACTCAATTCCCCGTTACAAAACATCACCGGACAGCCGGATTTTGCGTGGGGATAGTTCAGCCTTGGTTGCCTTGCGGGCGGGCCGAAGCCTACAACGCCCGCCGACCATGGACAAACCCCTGCATCCCTTTCGCATCGCCAATTTTCGCAGCTACTGGCTGTCCCGTTTCAGCGGGACCATCGCGGTATCGGCCATGTCGATCGTCATCGGGTGGCAGGTCTATAATCTGGCGCGCGAGACGATGGACGTGCGCCAGGCCGCGTTCATGCTGGGCATGATCGGTTTCGCGCAGTTCGTGCCGCTGTTCCTGCTGACCCCGATCACGGGGCTGGTCGCCGACAGCGTCGACCGGCGCTGGATCGTGCGGGCGACGACGGCGCTGCTGGTGCTGACCGCCGCCAGCCTCTGGCTGCTGACCTGGTCGGGGCATCTGTCACTGGGCGCGCTGTTCACCGCCGCCGTCGCCTTCGGCATCGCGCGGGCCTTTTCGGGGCCGGCCTATTCGGCGCTCGCGCCCAATCTGGTGCCGCGCGAAAGCCTGCCCACCGCCATCGCGGTCAGCTCGATCGCGTGGCAGGTGGGCACGATCGCGGGGCCGAGCGTCGGTGGGCTGCTCTATGCGGTCCATCCCGAGTTCGCTTACGGCGTCGCGACCCTGTTGTTCGCGGTCGCGCTGTTCTGCATCTTCCTGATCGGCCCGGTGCCGCAACCGCCCGCGCAGACCGATCGCCGGCCGCTGGTGCGGATCATCGAGGGGTTCAGCTATGTCCGCCGCAACCGGCTGGTGCAGGCGGCGATCACGCTCGACCTGTTCGCGGTGCTGCTGGCGGGCGCGACCTCGCTGTTGCCGGTGTATGCGCGCGACATATTGCATGTCGGGTCGCAGGGGCTGGGATTGCTGGCGGCGGGGATGGGGATCGGCGCGGCGACGACCGCCATCTGGTTCTCGGTCAATCCGATGAAGTCCAATGTCGGGGTCAAGATGCTGATCGCGGTCGTGGTTTTCGGCCTGTCAATCCTGACCTTCGGCGTCGCCAGCCAGATCACCGGCGCTTTGGGATTGAACAGCGGGACGGTCACGCTGAACGGCGCCGGCATCTTCGTCCATCCCGCCTTCCTGCTCAGCCTCGTCGCGCTGATCGTGGCGGGCGGCGCGGATATGGTGTCGGTCTATGTCCGCCAGTCGCTGATCCAGCTCCACACGCCCGACGTCATGCGCGGCCGGGTGAGCGCGGTGTCGCAGCTGACCATCTCCGCCTCCAACGAGCTGGGCGAGTTCGAGAGCGGGGTGATGGCCTCGATCCTCGGCCCCGTCGGCGCCGTCGTGTTCGGCGGGGTCGGCGCAATCGGTGTCACGCTGCTCTGGTCGCGGCTGTTCCCGGAACTCCGGCGTGCCAGAACCTTTGATCCCCCCGAGATCCTCGAAACCGAACCAACCCACGGAGAAGCCAAGCCATGAAGGCCAACACCATCCTGGAAACGATCGGCAACACGCCGCACATCAAGATCCAGCGGCTGTTCCCCGGATCGGAGGTCTGGATCAAGTCGGAACGCTCCAATCCCGGCGGCTCGATCAAGGACCGGATCGCGCTCGCCATGATCGAGGCGGCGGAGGCCAGCGGCGACCTGCAGCCCGGCGGCACCATCGTCGAGCCGACCAGCGGCAACACCGGCGTCGGGCTGGCGATGGTCGCGGCGGTCAAGGGCTACAAACTGATCCTGGTGATGCCCGAATCCATGTCGATCGAGCGCCGCCGCCTGATGCTGGCCTACGGCGCGACCTTCGACCTGACGCCGCGTGAAAAGGGCATGAAGGGCGCGATCGAGCGCGCGCTGGAGATCGTGCGCGACACGCCCGGCGCCTGGATGCCGCAGCAGTTCGAGAACCCCGCGAATATCGACGTGCATGTCCGCACGACTGCACAGGAGATCCTGAACGACTTCCGCGATTCGCCGATCGACGTCATCATCACCGGCGTCGGCACCGGCGGCCATATCACCGGCGTCGCCGAGACGCTGAAGAAGGAATGGCCCGAGTTGAAGGTCTATGCGGTCGAACCCGCCGCCTCGCCGGTCATCCAGGGTGGTCAGCCCGGCCCGCACCCGATCCAGGGTATTGGTGCCGGCTTCATCCCCGCCAATCTCCACACCCAGGCGATCGACGGCGTGATCGAGGTCGACGCCAATGTCGCCAAGGACATGGCGCGCCGCTCGGCGACCGAGGAAGGGCTGCTGGTCGGCATCTCGTCGGGCGCGACGCTCGCGGCGATCCTGCAGAAGCTGCCCGACCTGCCCGAGGGCGTCCGCGTGCTCGGCTTCAACTATGACACGGGCGAGCGCTATCTGTCGGTGCCGGACTTCCTGCCCGAACAGTGAGCACGCCAGATCGGCCGCGCGGCGGCATCCGCGCGGCCTTGTTCGTCATCGCCGGTACGGCCAGCGTCGTACCGGCTTTGCTCGTGGCGAACGCCCCCGTCATCCCGCATCAGGCTCGCGCCCAGCCGCAAGGTCCGGCGCGGACGGGTCGCGTCGTGCCCCCGGCCGAAGTGCCGGCGGTCGAGCCGGTCGCCTTTGTCGACATGACCCCCGACGAAGCGCGCGCCTATAACGCCAGCGTCCCCTTCTCGACCGATCCCAATCCGGCGGCCCGCCCCTTCGTCTTTCGCGGGACGGCGGAGGACAAGGCGCGCGCGCTCGACTGCCTGGCGGCGGGCGTGCTGTACGAGGCGGGCGACGATGCCAAGGGCGAACAGGCGGTGGCGCAGGTCGTGCTCAACTGACTGCGCCATCCCGCCTTTCCCAAGACGGTGTGCGGCGTGGTGTTCGAGGGGCAGGAGCGGACGACCGGCTGCCAGTTCACCTTCAGCTGCGACGGCGCGCTGACCAAGTGGCAGCCACCCGAAGCCGCTTGGGCCCGCGCACGCCAAATCGCCGGCATGGCGCTGAACGGCAAGGTGTTCCGTCCCGTAGGCCACGCTACGCATTACCATACCGACTGGGTCGTCCCCTATTGGCAGGCCAGCCTCGACAAGGTCGCAGGCGTCGGCAGCCATTTGTTCTTCCGCTGGTCAGGCTGGTGGGGCACGCCCCCCGCGTTCAACCGGCATCAGGTGGCAGGGGAACCGGTCATCGCAGCGCTCGCCCCCTTCTCGCCCGCGCATCGCGCCGGTGTCGAGGGCACGGCCGAGGCGGGCGCGGCGCTGGCCGAGGGTGCGGCCGTCACCGGCGCCGC
Source organism: Sphingomonas sp. NPDC019816 (assembly GCF_050274375.1). Classification (NCBI taxonomy): domain Bacteria; kingdom Pseudomonadati; phylum Pseudomonadota; class Alphaproteobacteria; order Sphingomonadales; family Sphingomonadaceae; genus Sphingomonas; species Sphingomonas sp. NPDC019816. The sequence goes on along the minus strand of NZ_JBNNOB010000022.1, from coordinate 33,684 downwards.
CACCCCGCTGGCAAGCGAACCCGATACCTTCCTGGTATCGCTGCCCGGCGGTTTGGCGGCAGAGGGCTTTCCGGCATTCGCGCACAAGCTCTGCGGCGATCGCCCGCATTGCACCGTCATGGCCTGGCGCGAAACCGCCGCCACGCCGCAGGCAGTGCCGCTGACGCCGCTCCAGATGGAGACGATGGCGTTCAGCTATCTGCGCGACCCCGCGATCGGGATCGAACGGACGTTATGGAATTGCGGCATGTATCCCGCGATCAAGGGCGCGCGCTGCATGAAGCGTCAGGCCCTGACCGCCGTGCCGATCCCGCCGTCCCTCGCGCCTGAGCCCGGCCCGACGCCAACGAGCGCGCCCGGCGAGCTGACCGGCATCCGCCGCGCCAGCGCCAGTACTACCCCGGCCGAAGTCAAGCCGCAGCCCTGACCGCCTCAGTCACTGTGGGACTTCACCAGTTCGACGAAGTCGGCCAGCTCGGCGATGGCGGCGTCGATATCGTCCTTCTGCGCCTGTAGCGCCTCGATCTTGGCGGTGCAGCGTGCCAGCGTGACTTCGCGCTGCTGTCGCCGGCCGTCGCCCAGATCATAGAGGTCGATCATCTCGCGGATTTCGGCGAGGCTGAACCCCACCCGCTTGCCACGCAGGATCCAGGCGAGGCGCGCCCGGTCGCGTTGCGAATAAACACGCTGCGTCCCCCGGCGTTTGGGTGCGATCAGCCCTTCGTCTTCATAGAAGCGCAGCGCTCGGGCCGTGACGCCGAACTCGCCGCACAATTCGGTAATCGTGTAATCGTCCCGGTCGCCACGCGACGGGACGAGGGCATAGGCAGCGACCTGGGTCATGGCCACGATGCTAAATACCCTTTACGTCAACGTCAATCAGCACAAAGGGTCGTGCCGTTCGGACCGCGCAGGGCCTGCGCCTCCGCGACCGACGCACTTACCCGCTCGACGTTCAGCGCCGACAGGCTGGCGCGACCGGAGCATAGCGCGTTGCACGCCGCCGGCACGCTGGCGGGAAACTGGATGCCGTCTCCGTCCAGCCGCGCGGCAAACCGGCAACCGTCCAGATCGATATCCAGCGTCCGGCCGGACCGTGCCAGCGTTCCACGACCGACACATCCCTGTCCTTCGCCATAATCGATGAGGACGCCGATACGCCTGGGCGCCCCACCGCGCGTCTCCGATGCGGGCAGGATGCATATCCGGTCCGAATCGCGTGCCCAGATGCCGTCGAGTGGAACGGTCGCGGGATCGGCGACCAGCCCGGCGGCGATGCTGGCCGCTTCCAGGCGTTCGCCCGCCATATTATCGGTCGACTCGGCGCCGGGATGACACGCCGCCAGCGTCAGGACCGACACCAGAATGGCGCATCGCGACGTCACGCCACCGGCGCCAGCCCGTCGCCCTCGATCCGCCGGAAGAAGCAGCTGCGCGCGCCCGTATGGCAAGCGGGGCCCGCCGGATCGCAGATCAGCCAAAGCGCGTCCTGATCGCAGTCGATACGGATGTCGACGACCTGAAGCACGTTGTTGGAGCTTTCGCCCTTCTTCCATAGCCGTTGGCGGCTGCGCGACCAGAAATGCGCCTGACCGGTCGCGCGCGTGGCTTCCAGCGCCTCGGCGTTCATGTGCGCCACCATGAGAAGCTCGCCGCTCCGCCGGTCGGTGACGACCGCCGTCAATAAACCCTGGGCGTCGAATTTCGGGTCGAGCGTCAGCCCGGTGTCGCGGTGGTCGGCCATGTCATGCCCCTTAGAGCATGAAGCGGTCCGACAAAACCGTCATTGCGCAAGGCCGGAAACCCGCGCCCACCGCGTCATCCGTGATCGCGAATCGCCTTGATCAATTCGTCCTTGTTCATCGTCGAACGCCCCTCGATGCCGATCTTGCGCGCCTCGTCCATCAGATCGTCCTTGGTCCGATCCTCCAGATGGGTGGAACGATGGTCTAGGCTGCCCTTGGCCTTGGCATTCGCGATGCGCGCCGCCTTTTCCTTGGATTCGCCCTGCTTGCGCAGTTCTTCGTAAAGGCCGTCGTCCTTCACCTGCGGACCGTGATCGCGCGCCATATGGCTTCTCCTGCTTTCGTCCACGAAACGCAGCGTCCCGCAAAATGATCCCGCCAACCATGACAAACAGGCGACAAACGCCGATCACGTTCCTATATGCGCCCCGTCTGCCCCTTAGTTGCGAACGTTGCGAGCGCCTCTCCCATGCTGACTACCAACCCCTTCGACGACGACAAACTCCGTGAGGAATGCGGTATCTTCGGCGTGTCCGGTGCCACCGGCGCGGCGGCGCTGACCGCGCTTGGCCTTCACGCGCTCCAGCATCGCGGGCAGGAAGCCGCCGGGATCACCAGCTTCGACGGCACCCTGTTCCACACCCACCGGGCGATGGGCCATGTCGCGGGCAATTTCGACCGCGACGACGTCATCCGCAGCCTGCCCGGCGAAGTCGCCTGCGGCCATGTCCGCTATTCGACCACGGGCGAGACGGCGCTGCGCAACGTCCAGCCTCTCTACGCCGACCTGTCGACCGGCGGCTTCGCCGTCGCGCATAACGGCAACATCTCGAACGCGATGAAGCTGCGGCGCGAACTCGTGCGGCGCGGTTCGATCTTCCAGTCGACCAGCGATACCGAGACGATCATCCACCTGGTCGCGACCTCCAACTATCGCACCCTGCTCGACCGCTTCATCGACGCGCTCAAGCAGGTCGAGGGCGCCTACTCGCTGATCGTGATGACGCCCGAGGGCATGATTGCCTGCCGCGATCCGCTGGGCATCCGGCCGCTGGTCATGGGTCGCCTGGACGGCGCGGTGATCTTCGCCTCGGAGACGGTGGCGCTCGACGTGTGCGGCGCGACCTTCGAACGCGCGGTCGAGCCAGGCGAGCTGGTCATCGTCCAGGGCACCGAAATCCGCTCGATCCACCCCTTCCAGGCGGTCAGCCCCCGCCCCTGCATCTTCGAATGGGTGTATTTCAGCCGCCCCGATTCGATCGCGGGCGACCAGTCGGTCTATTCGGTGCGCAAGGAAATCGGCGCACAGCTGGCGATCGAGGCCCCGGTCGATGCCGACCTCGTCATCCCGGTCCCCGATTCGGGCGTTCCCGCCGCGATCGGCTATGCGCAGCAATCGGGCATCCCGTTCGAGCTGGGCATCATTCGGTCGCACTATGTCGGCCGCACCTTCATCCAGCCGGGCGACAAGGTCCGCCACCTCGGCGTCAAGTTGAAGCACAATGCCAATCGCGCGCTGATCCAGGGTAAGAAGGTCGTGCTGATCGACGATTCGATCGTGCGCGGAACCACGTCGCTGAAGATCGTGCAGATGATGCGCGAGGCCGGCGCAGCGGAGGTGCATATGCGCATCGCGTCGCCGCCCACCCGCCACTCCTGCTTCTATGGCGTCGACACGCCCGAGCGGGCCAAGCTGCTGGCGGCCAAGCTCGATCTGGGCGGCATGACCGACTTCATTCATGCCGACAGCCTGTCCTTCGTGTCGATCGAGGGCCTCTACAAGGCGTTGAACGCCGCGCGGGACGGCAAGCCCAGCTATTGCGACGCCTGCTTCACCGGCGACTATCCGACAACGCTGACCGACCATGACGAAACCGCCACGGTCGACCAGTTCGCGATGCTGGCCGAGCGGGTCGCCTGATGGCGGGCGCGCTCGACGGCAAGCTGGCGCTGGTCACCGGGGCCAGCCGTGGGATCGGTGCCGCCACCGCCATCGCCCTGGCGGCGGAAGGTGCGCATGTCATCCTGACCGCGCGGACGCCCAAGGGGCTGGAGGAGGTCGAAGAGATCATCTTCAACGCCGGCGGGGCCGCGACCATCGCCCCGCTCGACCTGACCGAGAACGAATCGATCGGTCGGCTGGCGGGCGCGATCGGCGAGCGCTGGCAGGCGCTGGACGTGATGGTGCTGAACGCCGGCATGCTCGGCTCACTCGCCGCCGTGCCGGCGATCGACGCCAAGGAGTTCGCGCGCGTTCTGACCCTGAACGTCAGCGCGCAGGCCGCGCTGATCGCCGCGTTCGACCCGATGCTGCGTCGGTCGAAGGGCGCAAGGGTGATCGGCGTGACCTCCTCGGTCGGCCGCAAGCCGCGCGCCTATTGGGGGGCCTATGGCGCCTCCAAGGCTGCGTTTGAGACATTGCTCGGTGCGTATGGTGATGAGACGTCCGAGATCAGCGCGATCCGCACCGCCATCGTCGATCCGGGCGCGACCCGCACGCAGATGCGCGCCAAGGCCTATCCGGGGGAAGACCCCGCCTCGGTGAAGGCGCCCGAGGTGGTGGCGGACCGGATCGCCGCGCTGGCGATCGAAGGCTTTGCGCCGGGGCATTTCGAACGCGTGGGGTGAAAGCGTTGGGGCGTGGGCTTCGACTTCGCTGAGCCTGAACGGCTGGAAGGAAAAGCCCGACACCCCAAACTCCGTTCAGCCTGAGCGAAGTCGAAGGCCAAGGGAAACCCTCACCGCAACGTCGCGATGATCCCCGCCATCTCGAACACCGTCCCCTGCGCATCCAGCGACAGCCCCCGCGCGGCACCCGCCAGATCCTGCGCGGCGGCATAGGCATCCAGCGCCACCTTCAGCCGCCCCCCCGAACGCCCGCGCGCCTGAGCAGCGATAAACGCCGGCACCCGGTCGAGAAACGCCTCGTATCGCGCCTGCGCCGCCTTGCCCGCCAGCGACTTGGCCAGCTTCACCCGCTCGGCATTGCCGGGGTCACCGCTTTCGGCGATGCGTGCGATCGCCGCGTCCATGCCCGCGATGTCCAGACCGGCAAAGCGCAAAGCGCGGCCCGGCGCGCCCTCGGCGGCGGCGACCAGCGCGCCGATCTCGCCCTCATCCGCCTCGGGCAGTTGCTGGCGCAGCACCCGCGCGACATCCGCGTCGGACAGCCGCTCGAACCGCAGGAGCCGGCACCGCGAGCGGATCGTCGGCAGCAACCGCCCCGGCGCATGGCTGACCAGCAGGAACACCGTCCCCGCCGGCGGCTCCTCCAGATTTTTCAGCAGCGCGTTGGCACCGCCGCGCTCCAGATCGTCGATCGCATCGATCAGCACGACCCGCGCCGGCCCCATGGCGGGCGCGGTGGCGAACATCGGCTGCAGCGTGCGGACCTGCGCGATGGTGATCGACCGCGCCAGATCCTGATCGGGTTTTTCCGTATCCTTGGGCAGGCGCGACAATATGCGAAAGTCGGGATGCGACCCCGCCTCGATCAGCCTGGCGGTCGGATGATCCGCAGGCACGGCTAGACCGGGGGGCAGGTCGCCCTGCCCGCTCGCCCGCGCCAGCAGCCGTGTGGCCGCCGCACGGGCGAAACTGGCCTTGCCCACACCCTCCGGCCCGGCGATCAGCCAAGCATGGTGGAGCTTGGCGCCTCCCAGCGCGGCGGCGAACGCGGCCTGGCCTGCATCATGGCCGACCGGCAGGGTCATGCGATCAGCCGAAGAACGAGGTCAGCCCGGCCCAGGCGCGGCCGAAAAAGCCCGCCTCGCCGACGTCCTTGTCCGCGACCAGCGGCAGGCGCTGCGCGGGCATGTCGGGCGAGGTCACGACCAGATCGGCAATATGCTGGCCGGCCTTGATCGGTGCCTTGATCGGCCCCTGATAGACGACCTTGGCGCTCATCTGGGGATCGAGCCCGGCGGGCAGCGTGACCGCCAGCGGACGCGGTGCGACCAGCCCGACGCTGCTCGACGACCCCATCTGCACCTCGGCATCGGCGACCTTCTTGCCCTGCGCGACCACGGGCTTGGCCTGCCACGCGCGGAAGCCCCAGTTCATGAACTTGACCGACTCCTCGGCCCGGGCGCCGAAGCTGTTCAGCCCGGCCAGGACCATGACCAGGCGACGGCCATTCTGTTCGGCCGAGCCGGTGAAGCCATAACCGGCCTCCTCGGTATGGCCGGTCTTCAGGCCATCCGCGCCCGCCACGCGGCCCAGCAGCGGATCGCGGTTCGCCTGGGTGATGGCGTTGCCGCCCATCGTCTTGCCCCACGAGAAATCCCGGCGGGAATAGAATTGCTTGTAGAGCTTCGGGAAGTCCTCGATCGTGTGCTCGGCCAGATCGGCCAGGTCCCGCGCGGTCACATAGGTCACGCCGCCGTCCGGCCAGCCGTTCGAGGTGCCGAAGTGGCTGTTGTTCAGCCCGATCTGCTTGGCGGTGCGGTTCATCCGCTCGACGAAATTCTGCTCGGTACCCGCGATATGCTCGGCCAGCACGACGCAGGCGTCGTTACCCGACAGCGTGACGATACCGTATAGCAGGTTAGCGACGCTGACCTGCTCCCCCGGCGACAGGAACATGGTCGATCCGGCCTGGGGCCCGTGCCACTTCTTCCACGTCTCGGGCTGGACGGTGACCATGTCGTCGAGCTTCAGCTGGCCCTTCTTGACCAGATCGAAGGCGACATAGACGGTCATCATCTTGGCCATCGAGGCCGGCGGCATGCGGCGATCGGCATCGCGCTGGAACAGGATCGCGCCCGAGGACAGATCCTTCATGAACGCGACGGGCGCGGTCGTCTCGAACTGCGGGGCGGCCGCGATCGAGGGGTGGGCCAGCGCGACGAGAGCGAGCGGGGCGGCGAGCGATGCGAACAACGTCTTCATGGGTGTTCCGTGACCAAAGGGCGGGAGGAGGTCAATCCTGATGCAGGACGCGGGCGTCGTCATAACCGGCCTGGGCCGCCGCGTCACGCAGGGCTTTGGCCGATTTTGCATCCAACGCGCCACGCTCGACGCGCCAGATGCCGCCGACATGCCGGGTCCGCGCATCGAACCGGCGAGCGAGCGCCTGCGCACGGGCCTGACTGGCGAAGCTGGCGATCTGGACGCGGTAGGTGCCGGCGGCGTCCAGCTTGATCGGGTGCGCGACCGGCAGGACCGCATTGGCGCCGGCCAGGACCAGGCCGGGATTGTCGGTGCCGGGCTTCAGCGCGCGCAGCCGGATATTGGCGACGGCACGGCGATTGGTGCCCAGCAGGCGCGCCGCGCCGAGCGACAGATCGGCCACCCGGTCGCTGCGCCCGGGGCCACGATCGCCGACGCGCGCGACGATGGTCCGGCCGGTATCGACATCGGTCACCTCGACCATCGATTCGAGCGGCAGGGTGCGGTGCGCGATCATCACGTCGTCGGGATTGAAGCGGCGACCCGTCGCGGTGCGCCGCCCGGCCAATTCATGCCCGTACCAGCTGGCCCGGCCGCTCGCGTCATAGCTGCCATAGCGCGCCGCCGGCGCATCGTCCGGGGCCGCCGCCATCGCGGGCCCCGCCAGCATCGCGGCCAGCGCCGCGATGGCGAGGCGCTCAACCCGCGATCGCATCGGCCAGCAATCCTACGGACAGCGCGTAGAAATTGGAGCAGTTATAATCCAGGATGACCCGGTAATTGCCGGTGAGCAGATAGGCGGTCGCCCCCTGCCCGTCCGGCTCCATCAAGGTGGCCAGCACCCGGTCGTCGGGCCAGGCCACACCCTGCGGCACGATGCCCAGCGCGCGCCATTCGGCGATGGTCCGCCAGCCGCTATGCCGTTCGAACACGCGGGGGCAGCGCGGGCTGACCAGCTGGTTGCGGACCATCGACCGGTCGAACCCGGCGGGTACGCTCACCGCAAAACCCCAGGGTTGCCCAGCGCGCCAGCCGGCATTGACGAAATAATTGCCGATCGAGGCCAGCGTGTCCGCCTCGCTGTTCCAGATGTCGGCGCGGCCGTCGCCATCGCCGTCGCGTGCGAGGCGCAGATAGATGGAGGGCAGGAATTGCGGATTGCCCGTCGCCCCCGCCCAGCTGCCCTTCAGCTGGTCGCGGCTGACGCCCCGGTCCATCATCTTCATCGCGGCGATGAACTCGCCCTCGAACAGCGGACGGCGACGGCCTTCATAGGCCAGGCTCGCCAGCGAGCGGATCAGGTCGAAGTTGCCGGTATAGGACCCGTAATTGGTCTCATGGCCCCAGATCGCTACCATGATCGATTCGGGCACGCCCGTCTCGCGTTCGATCCGCGACAGGCGCGGGCGTTGCGCCATATATTTGCTGCGCCCCCGGCTGATCCTCGCGGCGTCGACATGCGCGGCCTTATAGGGGGCGAAGGGGCTGAAACCGCTGTTCGCCGACCCGCCGGGTTGACGCCGGTCGAGTTCGATCACCCGCTGGTTGAGCGTCAGCGTCGGCAGGACCGCGTCCAGCGTCGCGCGGCTGACGCCCTGCGCCAGCGCGGTACCGCGAACCTGCTGCAAATAGCTTTGAAAGCCCGCCTCGTCCTGCGCCAGCGCAGGCGCGCTGCTCATCAGCGTCGCCAGAACCGAAAAAATGCCGAGGCGCATCCCGCGCCGGGTAATGTTCCCCCACATGGGCCATTCTTTGCCATAGCGGCCGGGCGTCGGGAACCTCGCGTCACCGCAGGGGAGGCACGATCAGCCGCTGTCGGAGATGGCGCATCGGCTCGGCGCCGATGGCGGGTGGAGTGGGATTCGAACCCACGGAACGGTTACCCGTTCGCCAGTTTTCAAGACTGGAGCCTTAAACCACTCGGCCATCCACCCGTCTTTGCCGCGCCCCCATGCGCAAGAAACGGCGCGTCTTCAAGTCCCCCCGGTCTACGCATGCCGCCGGTCTGCACGGCTTCTGCACAAAAGCCTCGCGACATTCGCAACGGGTGCCATGATCCCGCTCGATGTCCGCCCGGCATCAGGACGGCCTGCTAAGGAGACCGGCATGACCGTCATCGGATCACCGCGATATTCTTTCCTGGCCAAGCTGTTCGGCGCCGCCGCGCTGATCGGTCTGGCGGACCTGTTCTTCTACGATAACGAGCCGGGCTGGACGCTGGGCGGCTTCGCGCTCGCCTGGACATTGGTGCTGGGCGTCACCCGCCCCGATGTGCGGCATCATCGGGCGGCACGGGCGGCGCTCGTCGTCGCGCTCTTGTTCGGCGTGATGCTGGTCGACGATCCGGGGCCGCTCGACTGGTGCCTGTTCGGGCTGGCGCTGATGTCCGCCAGTCTGTTGCCGCTGCGCCGGTTCGACGATGCGATACGCTGGGGCCTGCGGATCGCCCTGCATGGCATATTCGGTCTGGCCACGCCGTTCCGCGACGCCCGGCGTCTCGCTCGGCGATGCCCGTCGCGCGCCTTCGTGTCGATCTCTGGCCTGCTGGTTCTGCCCGTGGCCGGTGGCGCGGTGTTCCTGTATCTTTTCGCTCAGGCCAATCCGCTGATCGCCAGCACCTTTGCCGCCATCCGCTTTCCCGACCTGTCTGCGGTGATCTTCCACGCGATCTTCTGGTTCATCGTGCTGCTGGCCGTCTGGCCGGCGCTACGACCGCACCGGGCGGTACTGCGGTTCGACTTCGCCGACGGGACCGGCAAGGCCGATGCCCTGCATCTGCCCGCGTCCGCGCTGATCCTGTCGTTGATCACCTTCAACGCGATCTTCGCCGTCCAGAACGGTCTGGACCTGGCCTTTCTATGGAGCGGCGCGGCGCTTCCCGCCGGAGTGACGCCCGCCGAATATGCTCATCGCGGCGCCTACCCGCTGATCGTCACCGCGCTGCTCGCCGGTGCCTTCGTGCTGCTGGCCGCGCGACCCGATGGCGACGGCGCGCGTCGTCCGCTCGTTCGTCGGCTGATCCTGTTGTGGGTGGCGCAGAACCTCCTGCTCGTCGCGTCCAGCATGTTGCGCACGATCGATTACATCGCGGCCTCGATGCTGACGGGCTGGCGGATCGCGGCGCTGTTGTGGATGGGTCTGGTCGCGACCGGGCTGATCCTGATTACCTGGCGGATGGTGACGGGCCGGTCAGTGGCCTGGCTGATCAATGCCAATGCGCTGGCGGCCGGACTGGTGCTGACGGGCGTCTGCGCGGTCGATCTGGGGGCGATCGCCGCCGACTGGAACGTCCGCCATGCGCGGCGGGGCGATACGCTCGACCTCTGCTATCTCGAACGGCTGGGACCCTCGGCGCTGTTGCCGCTGATCGACCTAGAGCGGCGCGCGGGCGGGCCGGTGCTGCGGGGGCGCGTCAATTACCTGATCGACGAGGCGATGGGGCGGCTGGAGCGGGAGCAGCGGGATTGGCATAGCTGGACCTGGCGCGGCGCGCGGCGGCTGGAGGCAGCGAAGGCGCGGGTACGGCCGCATGCCGCACCGCCGCCGCTGACCGATGGGTGGATGATGGGCTGTGGCGGTCTGCGCGTCCATGTCGGCCCGGACGCGCCCACGCCCGCCCCGTTGACGAAGTCGCCCCGGTCATGATCCTGTGCCCCATGCCGCGCACCATCCTGATCGCCGATGACGACCCCAATATCCGCCAGCTGCTCGTCTTCGCGCTGGGCAAGGCCGGGCTGGACACGATCGAGGCGGCGGATGGCGAGGCGGCGCTCGCGGCCGCGTTGACCCACGCGCCCGATCTGGTGGTGCTGGACATCAACATGCCGCGCATGGACGGGCTGGAGGTGTGTCGTCGGCTGCGCGGCCATGGCGACTGCCCGATCCTGTTCCTGTCGTCGCGCGACGACGAGATCGACCGCGTGCTGGGGATCGAGTTGGGCGCGGACGATTATGTCGTCAAACCCTTTTCCCCGCGCGAAGTGGTGGCCCGCGTCATGGCGATCCTGCGCCGCACCCATGCCCATCCGCCCAGCGTCCAACAGATGGGCGCGACCATCCAGCAGGCGCGGCTGACCCTGGATGTCGAGGGGTGGCGGGCCTGCTGGGGCGAAACCGAGGTGCCGCTGACGGTGACCGAATTCTCGATCCTGCGCACGCTGGCGGTGATGCCGGGCAAGGTGTTCAGCCGTGATGCGATCATCGACCGGCTGCACGGGCCGGGCTTCGCCGTGACCGACCGCACCGTCGACAGCCATATCCGCAACCTGCGCGCGAAGTTCGCCGCGCTGGGCGGCACCGACCTGATCGAGACACGGCCCGGCATCGGCTATCGCCTGGGGGCATGCACCGGCGCCAGCGCATGATCGGCGGAGCCAAGCGCTGGGCCAAGCGACATTGGCCGCGCCTCAGTCTGCGGACCTATCTGTTCGCCAGCTTCTTCCTGGTCGCCGCCCTGCCCGGGGTCGGCGCGGTCGCCTTGCGCGTCTATGAGAATACGCTGGTCCGCCAGACCGAGGCGGAACTGGCCGCGCAGGGGGCCGCGCTCGCCGCCAGCGCCGCCGCCCTCTGGCCGCAGGCGCCGCCGGGGCGCGGCGTCACGCCCGTCTCCCCCCCCTATGGCAACGACGAGGCCGTCGACCTGAGCGCGACGCCGATCCTGCCCGAAAGGCCCGCGCCGCGTCGCGCCCCCCCGCCCGCCCCCGATGCCCGCATGGCGGCGGCGCGGCTTGCCCCGGTTCTGGCCGCGACGCGGGCGGCGACCCTGGCCTCGATCGTCCTGCTCGACCGCGACGGGCGGGTTGCCGGCGGTGTGGGGCCGAGCGGCAGCTACGCGATGCTGCCGGAGGTGGCATCTGCGCTGGGCGGGCAGCCGCGAACCGAACTGCGCCGCAACGCCAGCTACCACGCCGTCTATCGCTTCGAATGGTTGACGCGGGCGGCGGCGACGCGGGTGCATCATGCGCGGCCCGTGCTGGTCGACGGTCGCGTGGTCGGCGTGCTACTGCTGTCGCGCTCCGCCCGGTCGCTGTTCGTCGGGCTGTATCAGGACTGGGGCAAGATCGTCATCGGCATCCTCGCGATCCTGGCGCTGCTGATCCTGCTGTCCGGCCTGTTGTCGCGCGGCATCGCCCGGCCGATCGAGCAGTTGCAGGATGCGGCGCGAAGCGTCGCGGCGGGGCGCGGAACGGTGCCCGCCATCCCGCCGACCGCCGCCGCCGAGATACAGGACCTCTATCGCGACTTCGCCGCCATGGCCGAGGCGATCGACGCGCGGTCGCACTATCTGCGCAATTTCGCCCACGCCGTCAGCCACGAGTTCAAGACCCCGCTGACCGGCATACGCGGCGCCATCGAGTTGTTGCAGGACCATGCCGACACCATGACGGCGGCGGACCGCGCGCGCTTCCTGGCCAATGCCGATGCCGATGCCAGTCGCCTGACGCTGCTGGTATCGCGCCTGCTGGAGCTGGCGCGGGCGGACATGATGGCGGGTGGGCCCGGCGGAACCAGCGATGTCGTGGCCGCGGCGCACAAGGTGGCGGACGCCTGGCGAAGCGCGAAGGTCGCGATCACGGTGGAGGCCGGCGCGCCCGCAGCCGTCGCGGCGATCGCGGCATCGACGCTGGAGGCGGTCCTGACGACGCTTGTCGAGAACGCCATCCAGGCCGGCGCCACCGCCATCACCATGTCCGTCGAGGCCGGCGACGCGGTCATGCTGACGATCACGGACAATGGCGGCGGCATCCCGAGGGCCGACCGCGAGCGCGTGTTCGAGCCGTTCTTCACATCACGCCGCGCCAGCGGGGGCACCGGCCTTGGCCTGCCCATCGCCCGGTCGTTGCTTCACGGCTCCGGGGGCGACCTGCGCCTGCTGGACCGGGAGACGGGCACGGCCATGCGGATATGCCTGCCCTCCGCCGCCGTCCGACCGTCCTATCGATAGCGGCCCATCGTCACCTTCAGCACCACCGGGCGATCGACGATGGTGATGCCGTAATCGGTCTGGTCGCCGTTCCACACCCGGTCCGTCATCCAGGTGCCTGCCGTGAAATGCCCTTCCTCCACCCGGACGACCATCGCACGCGGGTCCGGCTTGGCCGATGCGAAGCGCACGCGGACATGGTCGCCGATCATCAGGTATTCGTCGGCCGACAGAGGCAGCACGGCGACGCCACCGACCGGTTCCTCGGCCCAGGGCGCGGGCTCCGACTTCAGCCAGCTCCAGCTCTTCTCGCCGAACTGCCACTCGCCGAAGCTGGCCTTGATCGTCCAGTCGCCCAGCGTCGCCTGCCGGTCCGACCCGTCATCGGGCCGCGCCGTGCCCCAGCCGGGGCGTTCGAGCGCCAGCCGCGCCCAGTCGCGCATGACCCCCGCCATCGCCTGATAGGGCCTGGCAAAGGCGTCCAGCGTCGCATCGTCCAGCGTCCTGGCGCCCAGCGGATAATTGGAAAAGCCGGTATCATCCATGCCGAACGGCGCGAAACCGATCGCGCCATGCCCCAGCGCTTCGTAGAAATAGCGGGCGAAGTCGCGCGCATTGCCGATCTCCGGCACCAGCAACGGATTGTCGGGCCGGGCATAGGCGTCGAGGTAGAGCGCCACATTTCCGCTGGCCCGGTCATAGATGTCGGGCGCCTCGGCGTCGATCGAGGGAGCCGCGACCTTCCAGATGTCGAGCACGTCCTGCTGCGGGCCACCGCTCGCCACGCCGTCGGGGTCGGGCACGTTCGAGGGTCCCGCGAGTGCCGCGTTGACAAAGATGGGCAACGGCTTGACCGCCTTGCCGGCGGCGGCGATCTCATCGACATAGCGGGCGGTGTGCCAGGTGTTGAACGCGCGGTCCGCCTGCGCGCCGAACACGCTCGACCAATCGCCGGGCCGCTTGCCGAGTTTTCGGATAAGCGCCGCCGGCACCGGCCCGGCGAACGGCGCGCGTGACGCGGGGCCGAAATCGCGGGGGTTGCGATAGCTGCCCACCTCATTCTCCGCCTGCACCATGATGACCGTATTCTGCGGATCATGCTCCTTCAGATAGGTCATCAGCCGGACGAAGGCCCGCTTGTCCGCCTCCAGCGTCGATCGGAACATCGGCGACAGGACGTCATGGTCCTTGCCGTCACGCGTCTTCATCCTGGGAAAGCGGCGGTTGTCGAGCTTGACCCAGTCGGGGGTGTAGGCCGGCGACGTGTTCTTCCAGGTGCCGAACCACAAGATTACGACACGCTTGTCATGGGCCCGCGCCTGATCGAGCAGGGTCTGGACGAAGCCGAAGTCGAACTGACCCTCGCGCGGCTCGATCTGTTGCCAGGCGACGGGAATTTCGATCGTGTTGGCGTGAAGCCGGTCGAGCATCGGCCAGACCCGTGGCAAGGCGCTGGCATAGTTGCTGGAATTGTTGACCTGCGCCGCCAGCATGAGGAACGGCCGGCCATCGACGATCAGCGCATGGCGGCCGCCGCGCGTGACGATATGCGGTATCTCGGTCGCCTGTGCCAGACAGGGCCCCGCCAGCCCCAGCGCCGCGAACGCTCCCATGATTGCAAGCCGCAAACGCCGTCCTCCCCCAAATCGCCGACATTCGCGATGCCGCATGGGCTTAGTGCACGGCGCGATGCCGCCGATCAACCGCCGGCGGCCCGGCGGATCACGCCGCCAGATCGCGATCCGCGACGGCGGGCGACCGCGCGGCAAGGCGATAGTCCGCCGCCATTCGCACGATGTCGCCCGGCGTGTAGACCGCGTCGAAGGGATAATCGCGTGCCGCCGCCTCTCGCCAGCCATCGATATCGGCCATCGGCAAGGGCCGCCCCGCCAGCAGACCGCGCCAATGCGCCAGCAACACGTCCAGCTCGCGGAAGCCGTTGGCGGTGACGCGGGCGCGGACCGCACGGTGCAGCGACGACCTCGGCGGGCGATCGGCGGACCACAGGGGAGCGATCCGCGCCTCCATCGCGCCGATCCCGTCCATCAGCGCCCGGTGCGTCCGCATCCGTTCCTGCGCGCTCACCATGTCGCGTGGCGGGCGGCGGTGCGCCCTCGTCGATCACGATCGCGTGAATCCATTTCGATGCTCCACCAACAAGCGGGAGCACATGGGTCTCTCAGTCGCCAGCGCTTGCGGTCGTCAAACCGGCGATGCAAACCCGCTAACACAGGTGGGCGGGGCCGTCGCCGCTTTTCTCCAACTGCCTGTCGCGCAGGAAATTTTTGGCTAACATGCATTATCCGACACCAAAGCCATGGGTGAGCGTTATCGCTTGGAACGACGCTCCGCCTTGGTTCTGTTCCCGCTGGCTCGATCGACGGAAACAATGCCGGTGACGGGTGTAGCCACAGGAACCAAGGGAGTGCCCGTGCGTGGCCGACGAACGATCCGATAGCTCTCATTTCGCCCCGTCGCGGCGCGGCGTCATGGTGGGTGGCGCGGCCGCCGCCATGGCGGCCTCCGCACCCGCCGACGCTCAGATCAAGAGGACGACGATGCCGCCCGATCCCGCCGCCATGCCCCTCACGTTGAAGGTGAACGGCAAGGATCACCGATTGTCGCTCGACCCGCGCACCACGCTGCTCGACGCGCTGCGCGAACATCTGCACCTCAGCGGGACGAAGAAGGGCTGCGACCATGGTCAGTGCGGCGCATGCACCGTCCTGGTCGACGGACAACGGATCAACAGCTGCCTGACGCTGGCGCTCCAGCATGACGGCGATGCGATCACCACCATCGAGGGGCTGGGCACGCCGGACAAGCTCCATCCGATGCAGTCGGCCTTTGTGCGCCATGACGGCTATCAATGCGGCTATTGCACACCGGGACAGATCTGCTCGGCGGTGGCGGTGCTCGATGAGATTCGCGCCGGCGTGCCCAGCTACGTCCAGGACGATCTGATGGCCCGGCCGCAGGCCAGCGGCAGCGAGATGCGCGAGCGGATGAGCGGCAATATCTGCCGCTGCGGCGCCTATTCGAACATCGCGGAGGCCATGGCCGACGTGGCGGGAGCCAAGGCATGAAGGCCTTCACCTATGAACGCGCCAAGGACCCCGTCGCCGCGGCGCGCGGGGCGACCCGGCCGGGCGCCAAGTTCCTGGCGGGCGGCACCAACCTGCTCGACCTGATGAAGATCGAGGTCGAGACGCCGACACATCTGATCGACGTGCAGGACCTGGGGCTCGACCGGATCGAGAAGACCGGGGACGGCGGTCTGCGCGTCGGGGCCTTCGTCAGCAACACGGCACTGTCCGCCGATGAACGCGTGCGGCGTGATTACGGCGTGCTGACGCGTGCGATCGCGGCGGGGGCCAGCGGCCAGCTGCGCAACAAGGCGACGACGGCGGGCAATCTGCTCCAACGGACGCGCTGCCCCTATTTCTATGACACCAACATGGCCTGTAACAAGCGCCGGCCCGGATCGGGGTGCAGCGCGATCGGCGGCTATTCGCGCCAACTGGCCGTCATCGGCGGCAGCGCCCAGTGCATCGCGACCAATCCCAGCGACATGGCGGTCGCGATGCGCCTGTTGGACGCGAAGGTCGAGACGGTGGATCCGCAGGGTCAGACCCGCGCCATTCCGATCGCCGAGTTTCACCGCCTGCCCGGCGACACGCCCCAGATCGAGACCGTGCTTCGGCCGGGTGAACTCATCACTGCCGTCACCCTGCCCCGCCCGCTCGGCGGCACGCATATCTATGAAAAGGTTCGTGACCGCGCCTCCTACGCCTTCGCGCTCGTTTCCGTCGCGGCGGTGATCCAGAAGGACGGCAGCGGGCGGCTCGCCGTGGGCGGGGTCGCGCACAAGCCGTGGCGGATCGAGGCGGCGGATGCCGCGCTGCCCGAAGGGGCCAAGGCAGTGAACGCCCGGCTGCTCGCCGGTGCCAAGCCGACCGAGGACAATGCCTATAAGGTGCCGCTCGTCGAACGCACGATCGCCGCCGTCATCAGCCAGGCGAGGACCGCATGAAATTCACCGAGCCGGCGGGCACCAATCCCATCGACCGCATGACCGTCGTCGGGCGTGCGCAGGACAGGATCGACGGACCGCGTAAGACGACGGGCACTGCGCCCTATGCCTATGAACGCCATGCCGATGCACCGAACGCCGCCTATGGCTGGATCATCGGCTCGGCGATCGCCAAGGGTCGCATCCGCAACATCGATCTGGATGACGCGCGCGGCGCGCCCGGCGTGCTGGGCATCGTCACCGCCGCCGATGCGGGTCCCCTGGCCAAGGGTAATTTCAACACGGCCAAGCTGCTCGGCGGGCCGGAGATCGAACATTATCATCAGGCGCTCGCCATCGTCGTCGCCAAGACCTTCGAACAGGCACGCGCCGCCGCCGGCCTGGTGCGCGTCGACTATGATCGCGCCCCCGGCGCGTTCGACCTGGACGCCGCGCTGAAGACCGCTCCGCTGGTCGGCGGCGACAGCAAGGAGGGC
This sequence comes from Sphingomonas sp. NPDC019816, assembly GCF_050274375.1. Classification (NCBI taxonomy): domain Bacteria; kingdom Pseudomonadati; phylum Pseudomonadota; class Alphaproteobacteria; order Sphingomonadales; family Sphingomonadaceae; genus Sphingomonas; species Sphingomonas sp. NPDC019816. The sequence continues at coordinate 16,617 of NZ_JBNNOB010000022.1, read as the reverse complement.
AGCAAGGCCCCCGCCGCCGACCGGGTCGGTGATTTCGAGGGTGCCTTCGCCGCCGCGCCGGTTACGCTGGACGCGCACTATACCACCCCCGATCATACCCACGCGATGATGGAGCCATTCGCCTCCACCGCCATGTGGAAGGGCGACGAGTTGTTGCTCTGGACCTCCAACCAGATGATCGACTGGGGACGCGGCGACCTCGCCAAGACGTTGGGGCTGACCAAGGGCAAGATCCGCTTCATGTCGCCCTATGTCGGCGGCGGGTTCGGCGGGAAGCTGTTCCTGCGCGCCGATGCGGTCATGGCGGCGCTGGGCGCCCGCGCGGTGGGCCAGCCGGTGAAGGTCGCGATGCAGCGGCCGCTGATGGCGAACAACTCGACCCATCGGCCCGCCACCCGCCAGCATATCCGTATCGGCGCGGCCAAGGACGGCACGATCCAGGCGATCGCGCATGAAAGCGGATCGGGCGACCTGCCAGGCGGCAGCCCGGAGACCGCCGTCAACCAGACCCAGCTGCTCTATGCCGGTCCCAATCGCCTCACCGCGATGCGCCTGGCGGTGCTGAATCTGCCTGAGGGCAATTCGATGCGCGCGCCGGGCGAGGCGCCAGGCATGATGGCGCTGGAAATCGCCATGGACGAGATGGCCGAGAAGCTGGGCATGGACCCGGTCGCCTTCCGGGTGAAGAACGACACCCAGGTCGATCCGCAAAAGCCCGATCGCCGCTTTTCGCAGCGTCAGCTGGTCCGCTGCCTTGAGGAGGGCGCGCAGCGCTTCGGATGGTCGCGCCGCAACGCCAAGCCGGGACAGGTCCGCGATGGCCGCTGGCTGGTCGGCATGGGCATGGCGGCGGCGTTCCGCAATCATATCAACCGCCGGTCGGGCGCGCGGGTCACGCTTCAGCCAAACGGGCATGTTCTTGTCGAAACCGACATGACCGACATCGGCACCGGCAGCTACACCATCATCGCGCAGACCGCCGCCGAAATGATGGGCGTGCCGCTGGATGCGGTCGAAGTGCGACTGGGCGACTCCTCCTATCCCGTATCGGCGGGTTCGGGCGGGCAGTTCGGCGCGGCCAATGCGACCGCTGGCGTCTATGCCGCCTGCGTCCGGCTGCGCGAATCGGTGGCGCAGCGACTGGGGTTCAATTCGGCCGACATGGCCTTCGCCGATGGGCAGGTGTCGAGCGGCAATCGCTCGGTCGCGCTGCGCGAGGCGACCGCCGCCGGGCCGCTGACCGCCGAAGACAGGATTGAATTCGGGGATCTGGGCAAGACCTATCAACTGTCGACCTTCGGATCGCATTTCGTCGAAGTCGGCGTCGATGCCTATACCGGCGTCGTCCGTCTGCGCCGGATGCTCGCGGTATGTGCCGCGGGACGAATTCTCAACCCGAAATCGGCGCGCAGCCAGGTCATCGGCGCGATGACGATGGGCGTCGGATCGGCGCTGATGGAGGAGCTGGCGGTCGACAAGCGCTTCGGCTTCTTCGTCAAGCACGATCTGGCGGGATATGAGGTGCCGGTCCATGCCGACATCCCGCACCAGGACGTCATTTTCCTGGAGGAAGCCGATGACAAGGCCAATCCGATGAAGGCCAAGGGTGTCGGCGAACTGGGCCTGTGCGGTGTCGGCGCGGCGGTGGCCAACGCGGTCTATAACGCCACGGGTGTCCGCATCCGCGACTATCCGCTGACGCTGGAAAAGCATCTCCACCACCTGCCGGAGATCGCCTGACAATGGCAAAGGGGGCGGCCCGATCCCGCCCCCTCCGACCTTCAATCGGCAAATGACGGAATTCGCGACGAATTTTCGCGATCGATCGCCGGTGTTTCCCGCTTGCCCGTGAAAAATTCCCCCGGCAAACAGTCGTCATAAGACAATGGGGCGGCGGTACGTACCGCCGCCCGCCCGGCTACCGATCGGAGCGGGGACGACGGGGGGACATACGCGGTGTTGCACGATGCGTTCGACAGCTTCTGGCGGACCGCGACGACGATGCTGTCGCCGCACGGACCAGCGACCGCCGGCACGGCCGCAAGCTATGTGCCCGGCGATTACAGCATCCATTTCTTCCTGCAACTGGCGGTCATCCTGTTCGCCTGCCGCGTCATCGGCTGGCTCGGCCAACGCTTCCTGGCGCAGCCGCCGGTGGTGGGGGAGATGATCGCGGGCGTGGTGCTCGGCCCCTCGCTGCTCGGGTTGGTCTGGCCCGACCTGCAAGGGGCAATATTTCCCCGGGAAACACGCAATGTCCTGTATGCTGGTGCACAACTGGGCGTGGCGCTCTATATGTTTCTCGTCGGATTGACGCTGCGGCTCGACCATTTCCAGTCGAAGGCACGCAGCGCCATGGCGGTTTCCGCCTCGGGTGTCGTCGCGCCCTTTTTGATCGCGATGGCGATCACGCCGTGGCTGATGACCGTGCCCGGCCTGTTCGCGCCGGGGATCAGCCGCGCCAATGCATCGCTGTTCATGGGCGCGTGCATCGCGCTGACCGCCTTTCCGATGCTGGCGCGCATCATCAACGAACGGGGATTGGCCGACAGCCCGCTCGGCACCCTATCGCTGGCGGCGGGCGCGTTCGACGATGCGGCATCATGGTGCGTTCTGGCGGTCGTGCTAGCCACCTTCGGCGGGGGCAGCGGCGTGGCGATCCTCGCGATCGGCGGAGCAGGCCTCTATGTCGGTTTTCTATTGCTGTTCGGCCGACGCCTCTTTGCCCCGCTCGGCCGTGCGGTCGAGGCACGCGGCGAGATGTCGACCCATGTGCTGGCGATCACGCTGATGGCCTTTTGCGTGTCGGCGTTCATCATGGACGCGATCGGCGTGCATGGCATTTTCGGCGGCTTCATCCTCGGCGTGTTCATGCCGCGTGGCCTGTTCGTCGCCGAACTGAAGAAGAAGGTCGAACCGCTAGCGGTCGTCCTGCTGTTGCCGATGTTTTTCACCTATTCGGGGCTGAATACGCGGATGGACATGGTCAATTCCATGCCGCTGCTGATGATCGCGCTCGGCATTCTAGCCGCCTCGATCGCCGCCAAATTCGGTGCCTGCTATGCCGCGGCGCGTGCCTGTGGCGAGGATAATCGTACCGCGCTCGGCATCGGCGCGCTGATGAATTCGCGCGGGCTGATGGAGCTCATCATCATCAATATCGGGCTGCAAAAGGGGATCATCGGCCCCACGCTGTTTTCGATGCTGGTATTGATGGCGATCGTCACGACGATGATGGCCAGCCCGTTGTTCGAATATGTCTATGGCCGCAAAGCCCGCATGTCGGGCGAGATGGAAACGCTGAACGCGGCCACGTCCTGAGCATCGACGGGAATTGCGTGACCCGCCCGGGCATGATCATCCGCGAAGGGCAGGCCTTCGCTATGCGTCGCCCATAAAAAAAGCGGCCGAAGCCGCATGGAAATGCGGCGCCGGTCGAACCGACCGACGCCGCCATTTCACGAAGGTGTTCAGGCAGCCTGACGACGGCGGCGACGCGCCGCGCCGACCAGACCCACCAGACCGGCACCGAAGAGCGCGATCGATGCCGGCTCCGGCACCGCCGCCGGGCTACGGCCGGTGAACGCGATATCGTCGACTTCGAACGACCATGCGTTGTTGTTGACGTTGGTGAAGCGCAGGCCACCGATCTGCTGACCCGTGGCCGGATCGAGCGTGTAGGTAACGTAGCGGTTGACGCTGTTATCGAAAATGCTGCTGCCAAGAACCTGTCCGCCGCTGACCGTGTCGATCAGCTTGCCGAAGATATCCAGCACTTCGATGACGTTCGAGGAGTCGATCGAGCCCCAATTAATGCCGAATCCGCCATAACCGTACCGCTTGTCGCCGGTCAGGGTCGCGGTGGCGTTGGGAGCGACGACCAGGAACTTGGTGTTGTCGCCCGCCGGAGCGAGATACGTCGGCCACTGACCTTGCGGATAGACGTTGCCGCCACTCAGCGAGAAGCCGTCGGGGAGTTGCGGATTGGTATCGAAGGTCACGACCGTCGAACCCGCCGGCACGTTCTTCTGCGCGGTATAGCTGTCATTGGCGACGCTGGTGACATTGCCATTGGTCGTCTTCGTGGTCGCGGTCGTCGCCAGTGCCGGCGATGCGGTGACCGCAGCGGCGGCGAGCATGAAAATCGAGATCTTGCGCATCGTTTCTCCAATCCTTCCCGTGGAAGCGACGCCGCCCCCTATATCCATATGTCGCTTATAGGCCGCCCAAGGGTGCAACCGAACCCCAAAAAATGCCTCACTTTACCTATATTTTAGAGTGCCTTAACCCATCATGTTCCAGGATAAGACAGGTCGATGCCAAAACTTTCACCTTTTGCGCTATGTCTTGCGAATCGGATATGTGGCCGCGCCGCACAGGCCATAAGCAGGGATCATTCATGAAACGGGGCAAGACCTTCCTCATCGCGGGCATCGTACTCGCCGTCATCCTCCTTGGCATTACCGCCACTACGTTGCTGCGTCGTCCGGCCAGGGAGGCCCAACCGACGCCGGTTTTCGTCGAACGCCTCACACCCGCCATGGACCCCGCCAAGGCGCAGGCCGCCGCCGCCAAGGCACCGCGCGATGCCGCCGCGCAGAAGCAGTTGGGTGATGCGCTGCTCGCCAAGCGTCGCTTCGACGAGGCCGCCGTCGCCTATCGCGCATCGCTGGCGATCGATCCCAATCAGTCGACCGCTTGGTCGGCGCTGGGTGAAGCGCTGATGCAGACGACCAGGTCGAACGATACCAACCTGCCGCCGGAGGCCGGCGACGCGTTCCGCAAGGCGCTGGCCCTCGATCCACGCGATGCGCGTGCGCGTTTCTATTTCGCGATGGAAAAGGACTTCAACGGTCAGCATGACGAAGCGATCGGCGACTGGATCGCGCTGCTGCGCCAGGTGCCCGCCGGCTCGGATGCGGATGAGGCGATCCGTTCGGCCCTGGCCGCATCGATCAAGCGTAACATCCAGTTGATCCGTCAGGCGGCGGACGAAGCGGGTCGCGCTCAGCCGCGCTACAAGTCGCGCAGCTGAACACTGGCCTTGGAAGGCGCGAAAACGGCGCGGACGGCGAAGGCGGTCCGCGCCGTTTTCACGTCCGCCATCCGTCTATCATGTGAGCGTTATATTGGAAAGATCGCTACAGGCCGCCGTGACCGCGCCCGGCCTCCATAGCGTCCGCCCCGCATAATCTTGATACAGCGCAAGACGCCATTTTTTCGTTGTTTAATCAGGCTTGGTGGCCCAGATTGCGATCAGGATGAGAGCGGCAAACGCTTCGTCCCGCATCGCGAATGTCGCGTCCGCCAAAACAGGCTCCCGACGCCATATTCCGATGCAAAAATGATAGCGCTATCTGTATGAGGAGGGGTTATGCTGAAACGGATGGGTGTCGCTTTGCTGGCATCGGCAAGCATCGTGGCGGCGACCTTCGCCGCCCAGGCCCAGGGTCCGGCGCAGTCGCTGACGGTGACCCCGGCGGAGACGCTGGAGACCCAGGGGCTGACCGTGATGGTCGACCAGAACCAGTTCAGTCCGATCTTTTTCGACGAGAAGAATGCCGGCATCCAGATCGTGCTGCATGGCGAGCGGATCGCCACCGACGGCGCGGTCCGGCTCAATCGCACACCCGAACAATGGGACCCCGTCCCCGCCTTTCTCGGCCGCACGCGCGGAACCGAGGCCAATCAGATCGTGGTCCGCTCTGCCTATAAGGATGTCGGCCTGACCTATAAGGTGAAGGTCACCGCCGAGGGCGACGGCTTTCGCATCGCGGTCGACCTCGACCAGCCGCTGCCCGCCAGCCTGGCGGGCAAGGCCGGGTTCAACCTCGATTTCCTGCCGACCAGCTATTTCGGCAAGACCTATCTGATGGACGCCGCGCCGGGCCTGTTCCCGCGCCACGCGACCGGGCCGATGGCCAAGGACGGCTCGGGCGATCCCATGCCGCTGGCGGCGGGTGGCAGGTCGATCACGCTCGCCCCCGAAGACCCGATGACCCGCGTCACCATCACCTCGGATGCGGGCGCGCTCGAACTCTATGACGCGCGCAACCGGGCGCAGAATGGCTGGTTCGTGGTCCGCTCGCCGATCGCGGTCGGGGCGAAGGAAAACGCCGTCGTCTGGCATGTCCGCCCCAATGTCGTGAAGAACTGGGTGCGCCCGCCGGTCGTGTCGTTCAATCAGGCGGGCTATACCCCCGGCCGGTCGAAGGTCGCCCTGATAGAAACCGATCCGCATGGGCCCGCGCCGGCCGAGGCCGAACTGGTCAAGCTGGCCACCGACGGCACCCGTCAGCCGGTACTGCGCGCCGCCGTCGCGTCGCGGGGGCGCTGGATGCGATACAATTACGCCGCCTTCGACTTCTCCAGCGTACGCGAGCCGGGCGTCTATGCCATCGCTTACGGCGGGCAGGTCACCAATCCCTTCCGCATCGCCGCCGATGCCTATGACCGCATCTGGCAGACCTCGCTCGACACCTTCATCGCCGAGCAGATGGATCATGTCGGCATTCGCGAGCAGTACCGCGTCTGGTCCGCGCCCTCGCATCTCGACGACGCGCGACAGGCCCCGCCCAATCACGTCCATTTCGACGGATACAAGATGGGGCCGACCCTCGACTCCCCCTTCAAGCCGGGCGAGCATATCCCCGGCCTGAATGTCGGCGGGTTCCAGGATGCGGGCGATTATGACATCCAGACGCCGCAGAACGCGGCCGTGGTCCGCGACCTGGTCTGGGGGCGCGAGCTCTATGGCCTCGATTGGGACGAGACGAGCGTCGACGAAGCCGCGCGCGCGGTCGAAATCCGCAAGCCCGATGGCAAGCAGGACGCGGTCCAGCAGATCCGCCACGGCGTTCTGCAGTTGCTCGCCCAGTACAAGGTGTTCGGCCATGCGATCGTCGGCATCATCGATCCGGCGCAGCGCCAATATGCACATCTGGGCGATGCGGGATCACAAACTGACAATCTGACCTACGACGCTGCGCTGGGCACGACCGAGCGCAAGGGCGGGGCGTCGGGCGCGCAGGACGATCGCTGGGCCTTCACCACCGATCTGCCCGCCAACAATCTGGCGGTGGCGGGCGCGCTGGCCGCCGCCTCGCGGGCGCTCGCCGACAGCGATCCCGCCATGGCCGCCGAGGCGCTCGGCGCAGCCAAGGTTCTCTGGGCGCGCCAGCAAAAGGGCAAGATCAAGGCCGGCGACGGTCGCGACGATTCCGGCTCGCCTTGGTCGGCGGACGGCGCCAATGTCGGTGCGACAGTCGAACTCCTCATCACCAGCAAGGGCGACAAGCTGTACGCCGATCGCCTGCGCGGCCTAATGCCGGTGATCGCCAAGAGCTTCGCCGGGGTCGGCGCCTCGGCGATCCGCGCCATTCCCTATATGGACGCCCGATATCGCGCCGCGCTGGTGCCGATGGTGCGCGCGGCCAAGGCCAAGCGCGATGCCGAGATCGGGAAGAACCCGTTCGGCGTGCCGATCAGCGAGGGAAATTGGGCGGGGTCGCACCAGGTCGTCGAATTCGGGTCGACCATGTACCTGATGCACAAGGCGTTCCCCGAGATCATCGGCACCGACTATACGCTGAACGCGATTGACTATGTGCTGGGGCGGCATCCGGCGAATAATTTGTCGCTGGTCTCGACCGTAGGCACCGCCTCCAAGCTGATCGGCTATGGCCATAACCGCGCCGATTACGGCTTCATCCCCGGCGGGCTGGTGCCGGGCGTGCTGATCGTAAAGCCGGACTTCCCCGAGCTGAAGACCGACTGGCCGTTCCTGTGGTTCGAGAATGAATATACGGTCGCGACGACCTCGGCTTATATCCTGGCGGCCAACGCCGCGATCGAGGCGACGAAGGAAGATCGGTGATCGCATGCGGGGCGGGACACCGAAATCCCGCCCCGTTCACCCGCCTCAATAATCGAAGCGAAGCGTCGCCATGATGCTGCGCGGCGCGGCGTAGAAGGCCTGCCCGTATTTCAGCGTGCCGAGATATTTCGCATTGGTCACGTTGCGCAGGTTCACGCTCGCGCGGACATGATCGATCAGCCGGATGCTGCCCAGCAGATCGAGCGTGGCATAGGCATCCTGCACCACCGGCACCGCCTGCCCGGCCGCATCGACCGCGCCATTGGTGTTGCTGAACCGGCTCTGATAGCGGAACTGGCCGCCCAGCTTCAGGTCGTTCAGCTGTTCGATGCTGTAGGTAGCGGCTAGCTTGAACGTGTCGCGCGGGATGAAGCTGCGCGCGCGGATGCCATCGCCATCCTCGATCTGAAGATGGGTGAAGCCGCCCGAGACCAGCCAGCGATCGGTCATCCGCCCGGCCACCTCGACCTCGAAGCCCTTCGAGATAGAATCCTGCCCGGTATAATAGCTGAAACCCTCCGGCCCGTTGGTTCCGTTGAACCGCCCCGCGAACAGCGCCAGCCCCTTCTGTTCGGCGCGGAACACCGCCGCCGAACCGTAAAGGCGCCCGCCCATCCACTCGCCCTTCAGGCCCGCCTCGATACTGGTCCCGCGGGCAGGGTCAAGGCGGCGGTTGGTGATGTCGACCTCGCTCTGCGGATTGAAGATGTTGGTATAGCTCGCATAGGCGGTCAGGTGGCTGGTCAGGTCATAGAGCAGCCCGGCATAGGGGCTGACCCGGCTGTTATCGCGCGCCTGATCGGTGTCATAGGACAGGCCCGAGGTCTTCAGCCAGATCACGGTCGCGCCGACCACACCCTTTAGCCGGTCGGTCAGGTTCAGATGCATCGCGCCATATGCGCGGGTCAGCAGATCGCGGACATCCGCCCGCTGCGCCATCGGCGTATAGCCGATCTGCGGCGCGCGAAAATCGGCCAGCTCGCGGATATCGCCATAGTCGACCAGCGCCAGGCCGTTGCCGGCATATTGATCGCCATCCGAACGCCCGTTCGACACGCCGAAGGCCAGCTGGTGATCCCGGCCGAACAGCGACACGCTGCCCGAGGCATAGCCGTCGAACAGAAGCTGGTCGTAGTCGGAGTCGTACCGCCCGGTCTGCCCCTTGATCCCGACACCCGTCGTCCGGTTGGACAGGCCGAAGGCGTAGAGCAGCCGCGCGCTTTCCTCGAACCGGCGATAGGTGACGACACCGCGTACCGCCCAGTCACCGCCCGGCTTCCACGCCAGTTCGCCAAAGGCGGTCTGGTCGATGGTGTTCCAATAGGTCCAGTCGGCCGAGGTCGAGGCCGAGCGGGCATAATCGATCCGCGTCCCATCCGTATAGGTCAACGGCAGCGCGCCCCACAGCACCCCACGTGAGCGATTGTCCTGCCGCGAATAGCCGAGCGTCGCGGTCAGCGCTGGAGTTACGTCCCAGGCGAGAAGCCCCGCCATCACGTCGCGATTGACGTGGTTATAGTCGAGATAGCTGTCGCGCTCCTCATGCGCGCCGATCACCCGCGCCCGCAGCGCGCCGTTCGTCGTCAGCGGCCCCGACACATCGCCTTCCAGCCGCCACATGTCGAACGAGCCGAGATAGGCCGAGCCATTCGCCTGGAAGCCGGTCGTCGGGCGCTTGCGCAGGAAGTTGATCGTCGCGGACGGATTGCCGACGCCGGTCATGATCGCGTTCGCGCCGCGCACCGCCTCGACCCGGTCGAACAGCACCGTGTCGAGGTCGCCGGTCTGGATGCCGAAGTTCATCGGCAGGCCGATACCGTCGAACTGGAAGTTGGTGATGTCGAACCCGCGCGCGTTGAACTCGGTCCGGTCGGTCTCGGTCCGCTCGACATTGATGCCCACCGTCTGAGTCAACAGGTCCTGGACATTGGTCAGCGCGAAGTCCTCGATCCGCTGGCGGTCGATCACCGTCACCGACTGCGGTGTTTCGCGCAGCGACAGCGACAGGCCGGTCGGCGATGCGCTCTGCTGATCCCCCGCCTGCGCGACGCGGGCACCGGTGACGATGATGTCGTTGTCACGCTGGGGATCATTGGCCGGCGCCGTCTCCGCCGCACATGCCGGTGCGCCGATCACGGCCGATGCGACACCGGCCAGCAGGCCTGCCAACAGGCTGCGCTTCATAATTCCTCCGCTGCTGTCTCTCACCCATTTGGGCTTTCGGCAGCGGCTTTAGTGATACCACTAATGATAATCAATCGCATATTTATGTCACCATGTCGGCGACGCTACCCGGCACCCCAGGCGCGGCCAAGCCGCCCGGAGCGCCGGGTGATGCCCCCTACCCCATCGTGATGGCCGGCTCCCCCGCTGCGACGGTCGCGGTGGCGAGCGTCACCACGGGCGCGTCGGGCGTCGAGACGCTGCGCACCGCGCGGAAACGGGTTTGCCACGCATCGCGGCTCACCTCGCAGATCGAATAGCCGCGCCGGTCGGCGGTGTATTTCAGATAGGAGTTATCGGCCATGATCCGGTCATTGCCCTTCCGCACGTCCGCGCCGTCGCCGCCCGACGAGATGGAGGTGGTGACGAACTCCACCGCCTTGGCCGCACCGGTACCGGCATTGGCCCGCAATTCGCCCGCGAAGGTCTGATGTTCGTCGCCGGTCAACACCACCGCGTTGCGCCCGCCCAGCATCGCCAGCAGCCGTTCGCGGGGCGCGTCATAGCCGCCCCAGCTGTCCATGTTGCGGATCGGTTCGGGCGCGTCGTCGGTGCGCCGGTCAAGCGGCATGACCATCACCTGTTGCGCGATCGCGTTCCACCGCGCCCGTCCTTGCGCAAGATTGGCTGCCAGCCATTTCTCCTGTGCCGCGCCCATCACCTGCGCCGCCGGATCGCGCACGCCGGCGCAAACGGGCTTGAAGCCGTCGTCGCAGGGCTGATCGCTGCGAAAGCTGCGCGTATCGAGAAGATGCAGGTCGAGAAGGTCGCCGATCGGCGCACGGCGATAGGCGGTGATGCCCGACGGTGTCGGCATCGATGCCGCGCGTACCGGCATATGCTCGTACCAGGCCTGTAGCGCCATCGCGCGGCGCAGGGCGAAATCCTGCGGCGGGGTCTTTTCCTGATCGATCAGGCCGACCCAGTTATTCTCGACCTCGTGATCGTCGAAGGTCGGAAACCAGGCGGCGGCGGCCTGCGCCGCCTGAAGGTCGGTGTCCATCTTATACTGCGCGTAACGCCGCCGATAATCGGCGATGTCGAACAGCTTCTGCCCGACATGTTCGCGTACGAAGCGGCGCGGCGTCCCGTCATAGCCAAAGGCCAACGGCGAATCGCGCCCCTCATAGATATAGTCGCCATAATGGAAGACGAAGTCGGGCCGCTCCTCCGCCATGTGGCGATAGGCGGTGAAGAGGCCGTCCTCATAATTCTGGCAGCCCACGACCGCGAACCGCACCCCATCGAGCCGCGCGCCGGCCGGCGGCAGGGTACGGGCCATGCCCCGCGCCGAGCGTTCGCGCCCGACCTGGAAACGGTACCAATAGGGCCGCGCCGCCTCCAGACCGCCGACCTCGACATGGACCGAATGGGCGAGTTCGGGGCGGGCAAGCGCGGTTCCCTTGGCGACGACATCGCGCATCGCCTGATCGCGTGCGACCTGCCAGTCGACCTCCACGGGCGCCATCGGCATGCCGCCATGCTCGGCGAGCGGATCGGGCGCCAGCCGTGTCCAGATGACGAAGCCGTCCGCCGCCGGGTCCCCCGCCGCGACGCCCAGCCGAAACGGATAGGCGGTAAAAAGTTGCTGCGCCCGCAGGATCGCCGGCGCGCCGCCCAGCAGGATCGCACCGCCCAGCACATGACGGCGGGTGAACAGGGTCATGCGCGGCCCCCAGAGGCGAAACGGAAACAGGCGTGAGCGCGGCGCATAATCGGAAACTCCATCAGGTCTGCCCCCGCTTAAAGGATATGATGTTACATGGCGATGACAGGCACTATGGGGAGGCGCCGCGACGCTCAGAAATGACAAATAAGTCACGTTGCGTTTCACCAATTGACTGCCGAGGCAACCATTGCCAAGGCAGCGATATGGTGACACAGCATCCCGACTCCTATGATCCCGAACGCTCGGTCGGCTATCTGACCAAGCGCGTGTTCCAGCTCGCCCGTATCGGCATGGAACCAGTGTTCGAGAATGAGGAGGTCACCCACGTTCAGTGGACCGCGCTGATGGCGCTTCTCTACGATCTGGCGGGGACAGCGGCCGAACTGGCGCGCCATTTGTGTCACGACACCGGTGCCACCACCCGGATCGTCGATACGCTGGAGGAGCGCGGCCTGATCGCGCGGAGCCGCTCGACCGAGGACCGCCGCGTCGTGCTGCTCAGCCTGACCGATGAGGGACGCACGGTCGCGCATCGCTGCAAGGAGAAGGTCGTGGCGCAATGGGATGTCTGGCTGTCCGATTGGGCGCCCAAGGATGTCGACCAGTTCCTCGATTATCTCCTGCGACTGCGCAATCAGTTGGAGACGGTGGCATGAGGCGGCTTGCACTCGCGGTCGGCCTGCTGCTCGCCGGCTGTTCCGCACCGCAGACGCACCCCGCCGTCGCGCCGGTGGCGCCCGATCGACTGGGGCTGGGCACGGCGCAGGCGCCGCTGGTCGCCCCCGACTGGTGGCGCGGCCTGGGCGATGCGCAGCTCGACCGGATCATGGCGGACGCCTTGGCGGGCAACCCCTCGCTCGACGTCGCGCTGGCACGGCTGCGGCAGGCGGAGTCGGTGTTGGCCAGCCGCCGTGCGGACAATGGTCCCGATGTCTCGCTGGACGCGCAGGAGCAATATAGCCGGATCTCCGGCCGCTATACCATCCCGCCGCCCTTTGCCGGGACGACCCAGTGGTTGGGTCAGGCGCAGGCCAATCTGAACTGGACGATCGACCTTTTCGGGCGACAGGCCGCTGCGATCGATGCCGCGCGCGCCTCGTCGCAGGCCGCCGCGCTGGACGTGACGGCGGCGCGGCTGGCGGTGGCGGGTGCGGTCGTGCAGACCTATGTCGAGCTCGCCCGTGCCGAGCGTCAGGCTGCGATCGCCCGCGACACGCTGACGACGCGCGGCAATTCGCTGACCCTGATCCAGGCGCGTATCCGCAACAACCTGGCCAGCCAGATCGACGCGGCGGGCGCACGGACGCTGCTCGCCCAGGCGCGGGTCGCGCTCGCGCGGGCCGAGGCGCAGGCCGCGCTGTCGCGCAACGCGCTCGCCGCATTGGCCGGGCGCGGGCTGGATTATCCCGCGACCATCACGCCGACGCGGCTGAACCTCGACACGGCGCTGCCGATGCCCGCGACGGTGCCGGCCGACCTGCTGGCGCGCCGCCCCGACATTGCCGCCGCGCGCGCCCGGATCGAGGCGGCGAGCAAGGGGCAGGAGGTCGCACGCAAGGCGTTCCTGCCCAACGTCAACCTGTTGGGGCTTGCCGGTTTCCAGGCGGTGGGCCTGGGCAATCTGTTCACCGCCGATGCGGGTACGGTGGGCGCGGGGCCGGCCATCCATCTGCCGATCTTCGACAGCGGCCGCCTGCGGGCCGGGCTGGCGGGGGCGACGGCGGCCGTCGATCTGGCCACGGCAGACTATAACGACCGCGTCGTGACGGCGGTACGCGAGGCGGCCGATGCCGTGACGCGCAGCCGGGCCATCGCCACCGAACGCGCGCGCCAGAGCGAGGTCGTTCGCGGACTAGCCGAGACGCGCCGCCTGAACGCCATTCGCGTGGCGAGCGGGCTGCAATCGCAACTGGGCCTCATCGATCCCGATATCCGCCAGCTGGAAGCCCGGCAGGCCGACGTCAATCTCGCCGCCGACGCGGTCCAGGCGCGCATCGCGCTGGCCGTCGCTCTGGGCGGCGGTTTCTCCTCTTCCTCGCAAGGTCTCACGCAATGAGCGACACCGACGCCGCCCCCTCACCCGCCGCGCCCACCACGCAGGCACCGACCGGCGGCAAGCCCAAGGCCCGTCGCCTTGGCCTCCTCATCCTGACGGTCGTCGTCGTGACGGCCGCCATCGTCTGGGCGGTGTTCCACTTCCTGCTCGCTAAGCCGGAGGAGGAGACCGACGACGCCTATGTCGCGGGTGACGTGGTGTCGATCACCGCGCGTGATCCGGGCACGGTCCTGGCGATCCATGCCGACAATACCCAGACGGTGAAGGCGGGGCAGCCGCTGATCGACCTCGATCCCGCGACCGCCGATGTCGGCCTGGCCTCGGCCGCCGCGCAATTGGCGCAGGCGGTGCGTGCGACCCGCGCCGACTTCACCAAGGTGAACCAGAGCGGCGCCGCGATCGTCCAGGCGCAGGCCGAGCTGACCCGTGCACAGTCCGACTATGCCCGCCGCCGGGGTGCCGCCGCCGAGGGTGCCGTCTCGGGCGAGGAGCTGTCGCACGCCGCCGATGCGGTGAAGGTCGCCACCGCGAACCTGGCGCTCGCCCGCGCACAGGCGGCACAGGCGCGAACCGCCGTGCAGGGAACGCGAGTGGGAACCAATCCCGCCGTGATGGCCGCCATCGCCGCCTATCGCCGCGCCGCGATCACCCGCAATCATATGCATATCATCGCGCCGATCGATGGCGTCGTCGCGCAGCGCATCGTGCAGGTGGGGCAGCAGGTTGCCGCCGGCACCCCGCTGATGGCGGTGGTGCCGCTCGACCGGTTGTGGGTGGATGCCAATTTCCGCGAGACCCAGCTGAAGGACCTGCGCATCGGTCAGCCCGCGACCGTCACCGCCGACATGTATGGCGGCAAGATCGTCTATCATGGCAAGGTCATCGGGCTGGGCGCCGGCAGCGGCAACGCGTTCGCGTTGCTTCCGCCGCAGAACGCCAGCGGTAACTGGATCAAGATCGTGCAGCGTGTGCCGGTGCGCATCGGCCTGAACGCCAACGAGCTGCGTCAGAACCCGCTGCGCGTTGGCCTGTCCGCCACCGTCACGGTCGACACCGCCGACCAGCGCGGTCCGCGCATCGGCAACGCCGCGACCCTGGTCGACAGCACCAAGGCCACCGATGGCAACGATCCGGCGATCGAGGCCCGGATCGCGCAGATCATCGCGGCGAACCGCTGATGGCCGGCGCACAGGGCGGCGCGGGGGACGGCCCCGCGCCGCTGAGGGGCCCGGCGCTGGCCCTCGTCGCCTTCGCGCTGGCGCTGGGCACCTTCATGCAGGTGCTCGACTCGACCATCGCCAACGTCTCGCTGCCCACCATCGCGGGCAATCTGGGCGTCAGTTCGGACAATTCGACCTGGGTCGTCACCGCCTTCGCCGTCGCCAACGGCGTGGCGGTGCCGCTGACCGGCTGGCTGATGGGCAAGTTCGGCGTGGTACGCACCTTCTGCGTCTCGGTCTTTCTGTTCACCATCGCGTCGTTCCTGTGCGGCATCGCGTGGAGCCTGTCCTCGCTGATCGGCTTTCGCGTGCTGCAGGGTGCGGTGTCGGGGCCGATGATCCCGGGCAGTCAGGCGTTGCTGATCTCGATCTTCCCGCCGCAGAAACGGTCCACCGCGCTCGGCATCTGGTCGATGACCACGCTGGTCGCGCCGATCATGGGACCGATCCTGGGCGGATACATCTCCGACAATTATCATTGGAGCTGGATCTTCCTGATCAACGTGCCCGTCGGCCTGTTCTGCGCCGGCATGTGCTGGCGCGGGCTTTCGAGCCGCGAGACCCCGACCCGCAACCTGCCGATCGACAAGGTGGGCCTCGTCATGCTGGTCGTCTGGGTCGGTGCGCTTCAGATGATGCTGGACCTCGGCAAGAATGACGACTGGTTCCATTCGACCCGGATCGTCGTGATGACCGTGATCGCGATCGTCGGCTTCGTCGCCTGGCTGATCTGGGAGCTGACCGACGCCAATCCGGCGGTCGACCTGTCGCTGTTCAAAGGGCGGAACTTCGCCATCGGCACGCTCGCCTTCTGCTTGGGCTATGCGGTGTTCTTCGCCAACACGCTGCTGCTGCCGCTCTGGCTCCAGACCCAGCTCGGCTATACCGCGACCTGGGCCGGGCTGGTCGCGGCCCCCAGCGGGGTGGTGGCGGTAGTGTTGACGCCCATCGTCGCGCGGCTGTCCGGCAAGGTCGATGCGCGGATCATGGCGACGATCGCCTTCGCCGCCTTCGGCGCATCTTATTGGATGCGCGCGGGGCTGAATACCCAGGCCAGCTTCGGCGACTTCGTCCTGCCGCTGATGGTGCAGGGGATCGCGATGAGTACTTTCTTCCTCGCCATGCTGACCATCGCGCTGGACGGTGTGCCACAGGCGCGCATCCCCTCAGCCACCGGCATCTCGAACTTCGCGCGCATCACAGCGGGCAGCTTTGCCGCCTCGCTGACCACCACCATGTGGGACCGGCGCGAGGCGCTGCACCAAGCGCATCTGTCCGAGGCGATCGGGCAGAACCCGGTCTGGCACATGGCCCGCATGGGTCTGAACCATCTCGGGCTAACCGATACCCAAGCCGCCGCCGCCGTCACGCGCCAGATGGTGGGGCAGGCCTATCTGCTCGCCTCGACCGACATCTTCTATGTCTCGGCCTGGCTGTGCATCGTTCTGGCGGCGCTGACCTGGTTCACCCGGCGGCCCAAGCCGCATGACGGCCCTATCGCGGCGGACTAGATTGTTCCTCCCCTTGAGGGGATCGTTGCAAAAGTCGTGCGACGGTGATTCATGGTTGCAGG
>NZ_JBNNOB010000021.1:0-39921 GCF_050274375.1 Sphingomonas sp. NPDC019816 | reverse complement strand
ATCTCGAAGCACCTTGAATGCCCCGAACAACCGCCAAGCCGCCGCCCGCATGTCCCTTCATCTAACCTACAATGTCAAAGAGCCCCGACAACAAAATCACCGGCAACACCACCACTCCCCGTTCCCAGGGCGCTCAGTGTGCCAGTCTGTCGTAGCTGCATCCGGCAGTCCCGTGGACCACCGCTGCGGTGAAACCCCTCTAGGCGGGGCCACGTCGGCGGTCAACACAAAAATTGCCATGAAACCGTAAAATTTGCCAAAACCTCCGCTTTTCAGTCTCTTGCCGGACGAATTCCGCCCGATCCGCTCGGGAACCTTTCGGTCATTCGGGATTCGCCCCTTTATCCGACAGCCTTTAAGGGGCTGTTTAGCGATCGCTTATAGGAGCCGATGATACGAGCATGACGTCGCCCCGCATCACCGTCGCCTTGAGCGTTTACAACAACGGTCCCTATCTGGCGGCCGCGTTGGACAGTGTGCTGGCGCAGAGCTTCGGGGATTTCGAGCTGTTGATCGTCAATGACGGGTCGACCGACGATTCCCGTGCGATCATCGACGCCTATGCCGCACGCGACGCCCGCGTTCGCGCCATCCACCAGGCCAATCATGGCTTGGTCCCCAGCCTGAACCTGATGATCGCGCAGGCGCGTGGCGCCTATATCGCGCGGATGGATGGTGACGATGTCGCGCTGCCCGAACGCTTTGCCCGGCAGGTCGCGTTTCTCGACGCGCATCTCGATCATGGCGTGGTCGGCACGCGGGTGATCCCCATCACCGAGACCGGCGAGCCGCGTACCGACTGGAGCATCGACCATCCCATCGAGGCGGAGGCCGTTCACGCCGCGCTGGAGGCGGGGCCCTTGTTATGCCACCCCTCGGTCATGATGTGTCGGTCGCTCGTGACGCAGGTGGGCGGCTATCGCGCCGCCTATCGGCATTGCGAAGATTATGATCTCTGGCTGCGGCTGGACGAGCGGACGCGCATGGCCAACCTGCCCGAACGGCTGCTGCTGTATCGTTATTCGACGACGCAGGTGTCGCACCGCCATGCCCTGGCGCAGCATTATGGCGCGGCGGTCGCGCGCCTGGCTCGCGCCGAGCGGATCGCGGGGCGGCCCGATCCATCCGAGCATTGGCGCGAACTGCCCCCCATCGACGCGCTGGACGCCGCCTTCGGCCGACCCGGCGTTGCCCGAACGGTTCGCGCCGAGGTCGTGCGCGGCATCCTCTATCACCCCGACTCGCTGGCCGGCGGTGGCCTGCCGTTGATCGCCGGGCATGTGCGCGAGACGCGATCGGACCAGGCCGCGCGCGTGTCCGGTCTGTGGCGCGCCGTGGCGCGGCTGGCACGCAGCGGCAAGCCCGTCGCCGCGCTGCGGCTCGCCAAGGCCCTGGCGCGGGGATGAGCGGATCCTCGATACGCGGCGCGGCGCTCTGGTCGATCGGGTCGCAATATATCGCCTTTTCGATTCAGTTCGTGGTCAGCGTGCTGATCTCGCGCTTCTTCCTGACCCCGCCCGAAATGGGGCTGTATTCGATCGCGCTGTCGGCGGCGATGCTGGTCTCGGTGCTTCAGGATTTCGGGATCAGCCGCTTCGTCGCGGGCGAACGCGACCTGACCGATGCGCAGGTCGAGACGTGTTTCTCAGTGTCGCTGATCTTTGCGCTCGGCATCGGGCTGTTGATCTTCATGCTCGCCTGGCCGGTGGCGTGGTTCTACGACAATGTTCGGCTGACGCCGCTGCTGGTCATCATCGCCGGCTCCTATCTGGTGGTGCCGTTCGGGATCGTGCCGAGCGCGATGCTGCAGCGGCGGATGGACTATTATTCGCTGTTCCTGGTCAATGTCGGTGCGGCGGTCGTCAACGCCGCCTTCTCGCTGGGGCTGGCCTGGGCGGGCTATTCGGCGTTCGCGCTCGCCTGGGCGGCGGTGGCGCAGCAGGTCGCGCGCGCGCTGATCGGCCAGTGGCGCTCAGGCATACGCCCCCCCTTCCCGCCGCGCCTGGAGGGTGTCGGACCGATCCTGCGCTTCGGCTCGAACAGCTCGCTCCTCCATATCAGCGGCGCGATCGGCACGCGCAGCCCCGATCTGGTCATCGGTCGCGTCCTGACGCTGACCGCCGTCGGCCTGTTCAGCCGCGCCTCCAGCTTGGCGGCGCAGTTGCAGATGCTGGTCAGCGGCGCGGTCGACGGCGTCTTCTATCCCGCCTTCGCCCGGTTGCGCGATACCGGTGCCGACCTCGCCGCCCCCTATCAGCGGGTGGTCGCGGCCTATAGCGCGGCGACCTGGCCGGCGATGGCGTTCCTGGCCGCCGCCGCGACGCCGATCGTGCTGATGCTCTATGGCCCGCGCTGGGAAGGCGTGGCGCCGCTGCTCGCCTGGATCGCGATCGGGCAGATCTTCTTTGCCGCGCTGCCGCTGCATGTCGAGCTGCCCATCCTGCTGGGCAAGATCCGGCGGCTGGTGGTGCTCAACATCTTCGATACCGTCGCCTCGATCGGACTGCTGCTGCTGGGGGCCATGGTGGGGCTGGAGGCAGCGGCGGCCTCGCGCATCGGTTACGGCGCGATCTGGTTCCTGCTCTATGTCGGGCTGATCCGGCGGCTGACCGGTTTCGCATGGCGGGGCATGGCAATCGTCTATCTCCAGAGCCTGATCGCGGCGCTGGCGACGGTGGCGCCGCTGCTCGCCGTCTATCGCTGGGTCGCCGCCCCCGACGCGGTGGGGCTGACGCTGCTCGCCGGCGCGGCGGTGGCGGGAGTGCTGGCGTGGCTGGCGGTGGTCTATGCGCTGCGCCACCCGATCCGGCTGGAGATCAACGCGATCGTCGGCGGGGTCTGGACGCGGTTCCGCCGCCCACGGGCACCTGCCGGCATCTGACCGCTCGGCTTGCCGGGACGGTGCGCGCGTTCCATAGTCGCGTCATGCAGCCGCCCCCCTCCGGTCTCGACGATCCCGATCAGGCGGCCTTCGCCTGGGCGCGGTTCCGGCTGATCATGGCGTGGATGACGCTGGCCGCCGCGATCGCCGTGGCGCTGGCGATGATGGCGCTGGCGCATGTCTATGGCCCGCTCAACTGGGTGACGATGCTGGGGGTTATCGGCGGGATCGGCGGCACCGTGATGCTGACCGGCGCGCTGATGGGGCTGGTGTTCCTGAGTTCGGGCACCGGCCATGACGAGGATGTCGACCGGCGGCCATAAAAAACCGGCCCCCGCGAACATCGCGGAGGCCGGTCCTTCATCGTTCGAAGGGATGGAGGGCGATCAGCCCGCCGCCGCCTCCGGCTCCACCGGGGCGGCCGCGCGAACGCGACGACGGCGGGGCTTTTCCTCCGGTGCGGCGTCGGCCTCCGGCGCGGCGCTGAGCGCGGGCGGCAGGCGATCGGCGTCGAAGCCAACGCTCTGCTCACCGGCATCCTGCACCTCGGGCGCGCGTTCGCGACGCGGACGACCGCGACGGCGGGGTGCTTCCTCCTCGGCCTGGGGTGCCGCGACGACCTCCGCGTTCATGGCGGGGGCGGCGATGGCCGGCTGGGCGTCCTCGGCCATGACGGGCTGTTCGGCGCGCATCGGGCGGCGATCCTCGCGCGGCTCGCGCCGGGGGCGATCGTCGCGGTCGCGGCGCGGACGATCCTCACGCTGCTGCGTGTCGCGCTGATAATTCTCACGCGGCTGGTTTTCGCGCTGTTGGTTTTCCCTGGGCTGGCGCTCGCGGCGCGGCTGTTCGACCTCGCCCTGCTGTTCGCCGGGGCGGATGGGATCACCCTCGTCGCCATAATCCTCGGCGTCGTTGTCGAAGCCGTCGTCATACTGGTCGTCGCGCGATTCCTCGCGCTGGCGGCGCTGATTCTGTTCCTCGAAGCGCGAGCGGGTTTCGCTCAGCACCCGGAAATAGTGATCGGCGAACTGCCAATAATATTCGGTGTTGACGCGGTCGCCTTGGCGCTGCGCCTCGGCCGCCAGATTCTTGTACTTCTCGTACAGCTGGCTGGCGTTGCCGCGCGCGCGATTGTCGATGCGATTGCCATTGTCGGGGCGACCAGGATTGCCACCCGGACGCTGCCCACCATTGTTATTGCCGCCACGACCGCGACGGCGGCCGGCCTGCCGATTATTGATCAAGCTGTTCGTCCTTAGTCGTCAAACCAACAAGGTCCACTTCTCCCGACACCGCGCGCGTGTCGCACGATGCGAAGCTCTCGCGCCCCGGGAGGCGCTTGCCACGGCCGCCGGACAGCAGCGACTGCATGACGAAGGGTATGGGCATCGGCCCGAAGCAACGACTCCGAAAAAACGGTAAGAGTGCCGATGTTCGCGTGCCCCTGCACCCGCTCTAGCGGGTTAAACCGGGGTCCTTCAAGTGAAATATGGGGCATCATCGGCGAATGTTCAATGCGCGAGCAAGGCGCGGGGCCGCCCGCCCAGGTCGTGGTGCAGGGTGACGGTGAAATTTTGCGCTTCCAAAAGCGCCGTCACCGCCTCTGCCTGTTCATGCCCGATCTCAATCACCGCCGCCCCGCCGGGCGCGAGCAGACGGCGCAGTTCGGGGGCGAGCAGGCGGTAATCGTCCAGCCCGTCGGACCCGGCGAACAGGGCGGTTCCGGGTTCGTAATCGCGCACTTCGTGGGAGAGCGGCTCGGCCGTGCCGATATAGGGCGGGTTGGTGACGATACAGTCGAACGGCCCCGTCAGCCCGCTCGCCCAGTCGCCGCGCACGAACCGCGCGCGGTCGGCGAGGCCACAGGCTTGGGCATTGGCGACCGCGTATCGCAGCGCCTCCGCCGAACGGTCGACACCCAGCCCTTTCGTGTCCCGCCACTCGTCGAGCAAGGCCAGCAGCAGCGTGCCCGGCCCGGTGCCCAGATCGAGCAGGGTGGCGGGTGGGCGGCCCTTGAGGTGCCGAAGCGCGGCATCGATCAGCGTCTCGCTGTCCACGCGCGGCACCAGCGCGCCGGGGCCGACCATCAGGTCCAGCGTCCAGAAGCCGCGCGTGCCGGTAATGTAAGCGACCGGCTCTTGGCGCGCGCGGCGTTCGACCAGCGACCAGAAATCGTCGGGGACGGGGCGGGTCAGGTCGAGCAACAGGACATTGCGCTCGATTCCCAGCGCGTGGGCGAGCAGTAACTCGGCATCAAGCCGCGCGGTGGGGGAGAAGGTGAAACGCTCGGCAGCTTGTGCGAGCGCGGTGCGGGCCTCGGTCACGCCGCCGTCTCATCCCGGCGAAAGCCGGAACTTGAAAGAAATGGGTTCGCGCGGAGACGCGGAGACGCGGAGCTGTTTGGCATGGGGCAAAGCCTGGGCGTCATCAACCAGCGGAGATAGCGGGCCTGCGGCGCAGCGGGCTGGCCCCCTCCGCGTCTCCGCGTCTCCGCGCGAACATCATCTATGCCGGGAAGCCCCCCCTCACCCATCGAGCGCGGCGAGCCGTTCGGCTTCATCCTCCGCGAGCAGTGCGCCGACCAGTTCGTCGAGTTCGCCTTCCAATATCTCGGGTAGGCGGTGGAGGGTCAGGTTGATCCGGTGATCGGTCACCCGTCCTTGCGGGAAATTATAGGTGCGAATCCGCTCCGAACGGTCGCCCGAGCCGACCATCGAACGCCGTGCGCCCGCGCGCTCCGACGCCAGCCGCTCGCGCTCCGCCTCATAGAGGCGCGTCCGCAGCACCTTCATCGCCTTGGCGCGGTTCTTGTGCTGCGAGCGTTCGTCCTGCTGGATCACGACCAGTCCGGTCGGGATATGGGTGATGCGGATCGCCGAGTCGGTGGTGTTGACGTGCTGCCCGCCCGCGCCCGACGAGCGATAGATGTCGATGCGCAGGTCCTTGTCGTCGATCTGGAGGTCGACCTCCTCCGCCTCGGGCAGCACCGCGACGGTCGCCGCCGAGGTGTGGATGCGCCCGCCCGATTCGGTGACCGGCACGCGCTGGACACGGTGGACGCCGCTCTCGAACTTCAACTTGGCGAACACGCCCGCGCCCGCAACCGAGGCGACGACTTCCTTGTAACCGCCGGTATCGGGCACCGAGGCGGAAATGACCTCGACCCGCCAGCCCTGCCGCTCGGCATAGCGCTGGTACATGCGGAACAGGTCGCCCGCGAACAAAGCCGCCTCGTCGCCGCCGGTCCCGGCGCGGATTTCCAGCATCGCGGCGCGTTCGTCGGCGGCGTCGCGGGGCAAGAGCGCCAGCGCCAGATGCCGATCCGCCGCCGCCAGTGCGTTGCGGTTGGCGTGAAGTTCCTCCGCCGCCAGCTCGCGCAGTTCGTCATCGCCGTCCTGCGTCATGAACGCCAGGCTGTCGGCCTCCTGCCGCAACCGGCGCACCTCGGCGGCGGCGTTGGCGACCGGCTCCAGCTCGGCATATTCCTTCGACACCGCAACGAAGCGATCCGAAGGCAGGTCGCCCGTCGCCATCATCGCCTGAAGTTCGTCGCGTCGCGCCTCGATCTGCGCGATGCGCTCGGCCGAGATGGTCTTCATCGCGGGGTCAGACGCTGCGCCAATGGAGGAAGCTGCTCGCCATGATCCTCGGCGATCTCGTCCTCGAACAACAGGTCGGCCAGGCTCTGCGCCGCCACGTCGAGCGAGACGGTCGCCTGCTCGCCGGTCTTCAGCGCCTTGACCTGCACCTGGCCGTTCGCAAGTTCGTCATCGCCCAGGATCAGCGCATAGCGGGCGCCCTGGTCGTTCGCCTTGGCCATGCGACGCTTCATATTGCCGCGAAACGCCATGTCGGTGGCGATATCCGCGCGGCGCAGTTCGGCGACGAGGCCGGTCGCGCGCAGCTCCGCCGCCGCGCCCATCGGCACCACGACCGCGTCGATGACCGGCTTGGCAGGCTCGTCGAGCAGCATCGCCAGCCGCTCGACCCCGGCCGCCCAGCCCACGCCCGCCGTGGCGGGGCCGCCCAGCGACTCGACCAAGCCATCATAGCGACCGCCCGCCAGCACGGTGCCCTGCGCGCCCAGCCGGTCGGTCACGAACTCGAACGCGGTGTGGCGGTAGTAATCGAGGCCCCGCACCAGCCGCGCATTGCGCGTCCAGGCGACGCCCGCCGCATCGAGTCCGGCCGTCACCGCCTCGAAAAAGGCGCGCGCCTCGGGCGTCAGATAGGCGTCGATGTCGGGCGCGGCATCGGCGATCGGCCGGTCGCGCGGGTCCTTCGAATCGAGGATCCGCAGCGGATTCTTCTCCAGCCGCACCAAGCTGTCCTCGGACAGCTGATCGCGATGCGCCTCGAAATGTGCGACCAGCGCGTCGCGCCAGGCGTCACGCGTCTCGGCATCGCCCAGCGTGTTGAGCTGCAGCGTCACGCCCTCGGCGATGCCCAGTTCGCGCAGCAACTGGTCGGCCATCACCAGCAGCTCGACATCCGCCGCCGGTTCGGCCGCGCCCAGGATTTCGGCATCGATCTGGTGGAACTGGCGATAGCGGCCCTTTTGCGGGCGCTCGTAGCGGAAGACCGCGCCCGAGGTCGCGAGCTTGAGCGGCGCATATTGCTGCCACCCCTCGGTCAGATAGGCGCGTGCGATCCCGGCGGTGAATTCGGGCCGCAGCGTCAACAGGTCGCCGCCGCGATCGGGGAAGGTGTACATCTCCTTCGATACGACATCGGTCGTCTCGCCGATCGAGCGGGCAAAGACCTGCGTATCCTCGAACACCGGCAGGTCGAGCCGCTGAAAGGCGTAGAGGCCGTGGACATGCTCGAAGGTGGCGAGCACCTGCGCAAAGCGGCGCTGCTCGTCGCCGAAGATGTCCTGCGTGCCGCGCACGCGCTTGGGGGTTTCGATCCGTGCCATAGAGGTGGCGGTATCTAGGGTAGCGAAGCCCCTCGCGCTAGAGTGCGATCACGGCTTGCCGGACAGCCAATCCGCCAGCGCCAATTCATCGGTGGGTCGGGTTTCGGCGCACATCGCATGCCGCATGATCTCCAGAGCCCAGCGGCGATGCTCGTCGCTCTCGCTGGCGACCGTGTCGCCCGGCACCCACAGATCATATTCCCGCATATGCGCATCGGCGGCGGTGAACAGCACGCAGATATCGGCCGCCACCCCGGTCAGGATCACGCGGGACACGCCCAGCTGCGGCAGCAGCACCGGCAGGTTGGTGGCGTAGAAGCCCGAGAATTGCGGCTTCACGATGAAATAGTCGCTGTCGCGCGGCCGGAGTGCGGCGATCAGCGCACGGCCGGGGCTGTCGTCGCGGTCGCAATGGTCGACGATCGACGAACGCTCCGAATGCCAATGGCCGAAATTGTCGTTGACGTAGATGACCGGCACGCCGGCCTGATCGGCCGCGTCACGCAGCGCGACGATCCGCCGCGCCGCCGCCCCGGCGGGCTCGCGCAATTGCTCGCCACCGTCGAAATCGAGGTCGTTGATCATGTCGATGATGATCAGCGCGGCGGAGGCGGGCGCGGTCGTGCTGTCGGGCGAATCGTCTGGCGGCATCGTCATGTCCGCCATGATGTCACGGCCGATTGCAGAACGGCTTGATCCATCTCATCGACCGCCCTCGCCTCGCCGCCCCCACCGCTACCGATCGTCTCATCCGGGCGGCGACCGATGCCGGACATCGCCGGTGTGCGCGTCGGCCCTGATGACACGCGATATCTATACAGCCGCCGCCGCGCGCGTCACACAAGGCGCGCTATGACGACATCCCGCTGGCAACGCCTGCAAATCCGTATCGGCGAGCGGATCGCGCCGCCGCGGTTCCTGGCCTTCGCGCTGATCCTGGCCATGGCGAGCCTCATACTGTCTCCGCAGTTCGGGATGACGCGGGGCATATTGGCGGGGTTCGATCTCGCCGCCTTTCTCTTCCTGGCCTCGCTGGTGCCGCTGCTGAAACAAGGACAGGCCGCGAAGATGCGGGCGCGGGCCGCGCGCAACGACGCCAATCGCGCCGTGCTGCTCGTCTTTTGCGGGATCGTGCTGTTCGTCGTGCTGGTCGCGGTCGGCGGCGAGTTGCGGGGACGCAGCAGCGTCGTCACCATCGCGCTGGTCGTCGGCACGCTGATCCTGGCCTGGCTGTTCTCCAACATCGTCTATGCGCTGCATTACGCGCATCTGTTCTATAGCGCGGGCGACAAGGACAAGGCGGGCGGCGATGCCGGGGGCCTGCAATTTCCCGACACGGCCGAGCCCGATTATTGGGACTTCCTGTATTTCTCCGTCACGCTGGGCATGACCTTCCAGACCTCGGACGTCGCCATCGCCTCGCGCCGGATGCGACGGGTGGTGACCGGGCAATGCTTGGCGGCGTTCGTCTTCAACCTGGGCGTCATCGCCTTTACGGTCAATGTACTGGGCGGTGGCAGCTAGGGTAGGCAAAAGGGTCTGGACGACTGGCCTATCGGGTGCCTAACCTGCCGCCATCTCCGTTCCGCCGCAAAAGGCTTTCCATGATCCGCCTGCCTCTTCGTTCCCTGCTCGTGGCGTCGCTGCTCGCCACCACCGCATCCGCCGCCATGGCCCAGGTTCCCGCCGGCAACTCCGCCCCCGTCGCCCAGGCTCCCTTCGTCAACACCATCCCCGATGCGGTCGACACCCCCTATCCGGGCACGATCAAGCTGATGGTCGATGCGACCGACACCGATCGTGGCATCTTTCGCGTGAAGGAGACGATCCCGGTCGCCAAGGCCGGGCCGATGGCGCTGCTGTTCCCCAAATGGCTGCCCGGTGCCCATTCGCCGCGCGGCGAGATCGAGAAGCTGGCCGGCCTGGTCATCAAGGCCAATGGCCAGGTCCTGCCCTGGACGCGCGATCCGGTCGATGTCTTCGCCTTCCACATCGACGTGCCGGCGGGCGCGCAGGCGCTGGACGTCGAGTTCCAGTTCCTGTCGGCGACCAAGCCCGACCAGGGCCGTATCGCCGTCACCCCGACGATGATCTCGCTGCAGCCCAATTCGGTCAGCCTGTATCCCGCGGGCTATTACACCCGTCAGATCCCGATCCAGATGACCGCGACCTTCCCCGCCGGCTGGACCGCGGCGGGCGCGGTGCCGGCGCAGGCATCGGGTTCGACCTACACCTATGACACGACCAATTACGAGATCCTGGTCGACTCGCCGATCCTGGCGGGCAAGTACGGCAAGGTCTTCCCGCTGACCCCGCAGGTGAAGCTGAACGTCTTCGCCGACAATCCCGGCGAACTGGCAGCCAAGCCCGAGCAGATCGCGGCGCATACCCGCCTGGTCGAACAGGCGGTCAAGACTTTCGGCGCGCAGCATTACGACCATTACGAGTTCCTGCTGTCGATCAGCGACCAGCTGGGCGGCATCGGCCTGGAGCATCACCGCTCGTCCGAGAACGGCGTGACGCCGGGCTATTTCACCGAATGGGATGCCGGGCCGGGCCGTCGCAACCTGTTGCCGCACGAATTCACCCATAGCTGGGACGGCAAGTTCCGGCGCGGCGCGGACCTGTGGACGCCCGATTATCGCGCGCCGATGCGCGATTCGCTGCTCTGGGTCTATGAAGGCCAGACGCAGTTCTGGGGCTATGTGCTTCAGGCGCGGTCGGGCATGGTGTCGAAGCAGGATACGCTGGACCAGTATGCCTCGATCCTGGCGATCTACGACACCGCGCCGGCGCGCCAGTGGCGCAACCTGCTCGACACCACCAACGATCCCATCATCTCCTCGCGCAAGCCCAAGGGCTGGACCAGCTGGCAGCGGTCGGAGGATTATTACAACGAGGGCCTGATGGTCTGGATGGAGGTCGATGCGATGCTCCGCCAGAAGTCGAACGGCACCAAGTCGATCGACGATTTCGCCAAGGCGTTCTTCGGCATCCGCGACGGCGACTGGGGCGAGGTGACCTATACGTTCGACGACGTCGCCGCGACGCTGAATAGAATCGTCCCCTATGACTGGGCAACGTTCCTGAACCGCCGCATCACCGAGACCGGCCAGCCCGCCCCGATCCAGGGCTTCGCGATGAACGGCTACAAGCTGGTCTATACCGACACGCCGACCCCGACCTTCAAGCAGGGCGAGAAGAACGGCACCAATGTCAGCTATTCGCTGGGCATGATCGTGTCGAACAGCGGCGAGGTGACCAGTTCGATTTGGGACAGTCCGGCGTTCAAGGCGGGCATCGATGTCGGCACGCAGATCCAGGCGGTGAATGGCGAGGCCTATTCGGCCGACCGGCTGAAGGCGGCGATCGTCGCGGCCAAGGATCCGGCGCACCCGGTCAAGTTGGTGATAAAGAACCAGGATCGCTTCCGCGACGTGACGCTGAACTATACCGGCGGGCCGCGTTATCCGCGCCTGGAAAAGGTCGGCACCGGCGAGACCGGGCTGGATCGTCTGCTGAAGGCGCGCTGAGCGCGTCTTCACCGACATCTATCGACAGGCCATGGCGGGTTGCGCTATCGCGCCCGCCATTGTTTTTCCACCGGAAGATGTTTTCCGGTCATTGGCAAAGAAAGACTGACCGATGCGTATCGATCTCATTCCCGTCGGCAAGAGCCCGCCCGACGACATCAACGTCGTGATCGAGGTGCCGACCGGTGGCGAGCCGGTGAAGTATGAGTTCGACAAGGCGTCGGGCGCGCTGTTCGTCGACCGCATCCTGCACACGCCGATGCGCTATCCGGCGAATTACGGCTTCGTGCCGCACACGCTGTCGCCCGATGGCGATCCGCTCGACGCGCTGGTCGTGTCGCGCACGCCGTTCATCCCGGGCTGCGTCGTCCGCGCGCGTCCGATCGCGGTCCTGAACCTGGAAGACGAAGCCGGCGGCGACGAGAAGCTGGTCTGCGTGCCGGTCGACTCGACCTTCCCTTATTATTCGAATGTCGGCGGTCGCGATGACCTGCCCGAGATCGTGTTCCAGCAGATCGAGCACTTCTTCACCCATTACAAGGACCTGGAGAAGAAGAAGTGGGTGCGGATCGGCACCTGGGGCGACCGCGACGAAGCCCGCCGCATCGTCGTCGAGGCGATCGAGCGCTACGAGGACGCCAAGGCCAAGGGCGAAGAGCCGCACGACCACGACGTGCCCGGCCGCGAATAAGCGTCCCGGTTTTGGTTTTGGAAACGCCCCGGTGCCACCCGCACCGGGGCGTTTTTCGTTGAACGTCAGCGGTGGCCCTTCTTCTTGCTCCCCTCCCGCAGACGAGTTTCAGGTCGGTCATGCCCCCGGCATGACCTAAACGATGCGGCGCATCGTTTACCTGAAACTGGGTTGGGGGAGGGCAATCCCGGAGCTGGAGGAGAGGTCATCCCTTGGCCTTCGACTACGCTCAGGCTGAACGGGGCGTGGAATGTGCGGCGGCAAAGAAGATATGGTTCGCGCGGAGGCGCGGAGAACGCGGAGGTGACTCGCCCGTTGTTGGCGGAGTCCCCCCCTCAATCAGCCGAGATGAAGGAACGAGGCAAGCCTCAAGTCCCGACACCTCCGCGTTTCCGCGTCTCTGCGCGAACGAAATTACCGCCCCGCCAGCTTCTCCAAAGCCTCACCCGAAACCCGCTGCACGGTCCATTCCTTCATTCCTCGCGCCCCCATCGCGCGGTAGAATTCCACCGCAGGCGTGTTCCAGTCGAGCACCGACCATTCGAACCGCGCCCAGCCCCGGTCGCGCGCGATGCCGGCCAGATGGATCAGCAACGCCTTGCCCACCCCGCCGCCACGCGCGGACGGCGTGACATAGAGGTCCTCCAGATACAGCCCCGGCCGCCCGGTCCAGGTCGAGAAGTTGCGGAAGAACAGCGCGAAGCCGACCGGAACGCCGCCCCGCTCGGCGATCACTGCCTCGGCCACCGGATCGGCTCCGAACAAAGCCTCGGCCAGCATCGGCTCGGTCGCTGCGACGGCGTCGGGCTCGCGCTCGAACGTGGCCAGTTCGCGGACGAAGCCCAGGATCGTCGCGACATCGGCGGGCGTGGCGGGTCGAATATCGGTCGTCATAATCCTGCCTCGCTCTGCGGCCCCGGTCCCGGCCGCCGCACCGCCGCCACGCAGCCGGCGATGATCAGCGCGGCGCCGACCAGGGTGAACAGCGAGACATGCTCGCCGAACACCGCATAGCCCAGACAGGCCGCCCAGACGAAGGCGGTATATTCGACCGGCGCCAGCACCTGCGCCTCCGCCCGCGCATAGGCCCAGGCGAGCAGCAATGCCGAGATGCTGCCCAGCGCCGCCGCGATCGCGATCGACGGCCACTGCGCCATGGCGGGCCAGGCCGCGACGAAGGGCGCGGCGGGCGTCATCAGCACCGCGATGACCAGCATGGTGAACAGCGCGACTTCAACCGGCCCCGCCGCCTGCGCCTGCCGCCGCAGCAAAACGAGGCTGACCGCATAGAGGACCGAGGCCAGGATGATCGCCAGCGACCCCAGCACCACCTCGGCCGAGGCCCGGGCCTGCACCTCGCCCGCCGCGATCACCAGCACGCCCCCGCCCGCGATCAGCGAGCCAAGGATCGCCGCGCGCCGGATGCGCTCGCCCAGCGTCAGCGCGGCGAGGAACAGCGCCATCAGCGGCGACAGGAAGGTCAGCGCCACGCTCTGCGCCATCGGCACCCGTGCCAGTCCCCAGAAGAACAGCACCACCGAAAGCCCGCCAGTCGCCCCGCGTGCGATATGCAGGGTCAGCGCATGCCGCCCCGGCCAGCGCCCCCGTTTGGCCAGAAAGACCGCCGTCATGATCGCCACCCCGACCCAGGATCGCCACAGCACCGCGCTATAGGCGCCGATGTCGATCGACAGGCGCTTCATGATCGTGTCCATGACCGAATAGATGGCGATGCCTGCCGCCGCGACGGCGAAAGCGGTGGCGGGCGATGTCCGGTGGCTCATGCGAAAAGGCTCATGGCCGCTCCCTTAGCGCGACGCAGCGCCCTGCGGGAACATCCGATATGACTGCGGATCAGGGCGGCGGCAGGTCCGGCTCCGGCGGATCGGCCATGGGGCTGAAATACGCGTAGCGATAGGCTTTCAGGCTTGCGTCCATGCAGGCGACGCTGGGGGCGGCGCGGACATCGGTCTGCCCGGCGGCATCGCGGTAAAGAAATGCGACGTGCGGCAAATGCCCATGACCGCGCCGATAGTCGGTCGGCGTCACCCCACAGGTGCGCGCCATGCGATGAAAGGCCGATCGGCTCAGAACCGGCTTGCCCACCGGCGTGGCGCAGGCCGCCAGACCGGTCAGCCACAGCATCGCGATGCCGACTCCGCGCCTCACGCGCATGGCGCCAGCTGGGGTAGCAGCGGCAGCAGATGATCGCGCAAGAGCGGAGCCAGCGGCAGAGCCAGCGCCTCGTCGGGGGTGACCCAGATCGCCTCGGCGATCTCGGCGGCGGGGCGTGGGACATGATCGGTGCGGATCAGAAAGACGGTGGCGTCGACCCGGCACCCCGGCTCATTCGCGGCCGGTGCGCGAAATCGCCCGACCGGCCGCAACCGCGCTTCGTCGAGGGACAGCCCGATTTCCTCCACCAGTTCGCGCCGCAACGCCGCCGTCGCCGTCTCGCCGGGCTCGATCTTGCCGCCCGCCTGCATGAACCAGCGGCTGCCGGACTTGCGTACCAACAGCAGCCGACCGGCATCGTCGCGGATCAGGGCGGCGGCGATGGTGATGGTGCGGGATGCGGATGCGCCCATGGCACCGATGCTATCCATCCGTCCGCGACCCGCAAGCCCGTCCGGCGGCGCCCAAACCTATTCCGCCGCGATCGCCGCCTTGGCGGCCTCGGCCGCGTCCAGTTCGGCGGCCTTGGCCTCGACCAGCTTGACGATATGGTCGACCATATCGGCATCCTCGACCGTGTGATCGGTCAGGCCCGACAGATAGACCATGTGCTTGCCGTTGCCGCCACCGGTCACGCCGATATCGGTCTCGCGCGCTTCGCCCGGGCCATTGACCACGCAACCCAGCACCGACAGCGACATGGGCGTGCGGATATGCTGGAGCCGCTCCTCCAGCACCTGCACGGTGCGGATCACGTCAAAGCCCTGGCGCGCGCAGGACGGGCAGGAGACGACACGTACGCCGCGATTGCGGATACCCAGCGCCTTCAGGATCTCGAAGCCGACGCGCACCTCTTCCTCCGGCTCTGCCGAGAGCGAGACGCGGATCGTGTCGCCGATCCCGAACCACAATAGCGAGCCGATACCGATCGACGACTTGACCGTGCCCCCGATCAGCCCACCCGCCTCGGTAATACCCAGATGCAACGGGCAGTCGGTCGCCTCGGCCAGCCCCTGATAGGCCGCGACCGCCAGGAAGACGTCGGAGGCCTTCACCGCGACCTTATATTCGTGGAAGTCATGGTCCTGGAGCAGCTTGATATGGTCGAGCGCCGATTCGACCAGCGCCTCGGGGCACGGCTCGCCATATTTTTCGAGCAGGTCCTTTTCGAGGCTCCCGGCATTCACGCCGATGCGGATGGCACAGCCATTGGCCTTGGCGGCGCGGACGACCTCGGCGACGCGCTCGGACGAACCGATATTGCCCGGATTGATGCGCAGGCACGCGGCGCCCGCGTCGGCCGCCTCCAGCGCGCGCTTATAGTGGAAATGGATGTCCGCGACGATCGGCACGCGTGCCGCCTTGGTGATCTTGGCGAGCGCCGCGGTCGAGTCGGTGTCGGGGCAGGAGACGCGGATGATGTCCGCCCCCGCCTCTTCGCAGCGCCGGATCTGGTTGATCGTGGCGACCGGATCGCTGGTCGGCGTGTTGGTCATGGTCTGCACGGTGACGGGCGCGTCGCCGCCCACGGGCACATTGCCCACCATGATCTGACGGCTTTGGCGACGGGCGATATCACGCCAGGGACGAATGGACATGGGCCCTATATACGCGCAAGCGCGTTGCGGTTCAAAGTCAGTGCTGTACCAGACCCGCAAATGACCGCCGCCGCCCCCATACCCCGCCATTACGGCCTCGACTGGCTGCGCATCGGCGCCTTCGCCATCCTGATCCTGTACCATATCGGCATGGTGTTCGTGCCCTGGGGCTATCATGTGCAGCTTGCGCGGCTGCCCTGGGTGGCGGTGCCGATGCTGGCGAGCAATCCCTGGCGGCTGATGCTGCTGTTCGTGGTGTCAGGCTATGCCACCCGCGCACTGGCGGTACGGCATCCGACCATTTTCAGCTTCGCGCGCGGGCGCAGCATCCGGCTGCTGGTGCCGCTCGCCTTTGGCGTCGTGGTGCTGGTGCCGCCGCAAATCTGGGCCGAGCTGGTCAGCAAATATGGCTATCCGGGCAGCTACTGGACCTTCTGGGTGCATGACTGGTTGCGCTTCGGGCGGATCGGCGGGGTGGTGCCGTCGCCTGCCTGGAACCATTTGTGGTTCGTCGGCTATCTCTGGGTCTATACCATGGCGATCGCGCTGATGCTGGCGGTCGCCGGCCGCTGGGGCCGCGCGGGCCAGCGGCTGTTCGACCGGGTGTTCGGCGGATGGGGCGGCGTGATCCTGCCCGTCGCCTGGCTGCTGCTGGTCGATATCCACTGGTTTCCGGGCGAGAGCGAGACGCATGGCCTGTTGGACGACGGGCTGGCGCATATCCTTTATTTCCCCGCCTTGCTGTTCGGGTTCGGCATGGCCGGGTCGGAACGGGTGCTGGACAGTTTTCGCCGGGGGTGGATCGTCGCCGGGGTCATCGCGCTGATCAGCTATGGCGTCGCGGCGGGGCTGGAGCTGCGCTGGCCGGGCATGGCACGTGCGCCCGCCGGGGTGGGCAATATCTTCGCCGGCGCCCGCGCGGTGCAGGGATGGATGGCGGTCGTCGCGCTGATCGGTATCGCCGAACGCTTCTGGAACCGCGACCACCCCTGGCGCCGCACGCTGACCGAGGCGGTGTTCCCCTTCTACCTGATCCATCAGACGATCATCATCCTGGTCGCGCTGGCGCTGCACCGCGCCGGCCTGCCGCTGGCGCTCGACGCGCTGATCCTGATGGTCGCGACGGTGGTGGGATGCTGGCTGTTCTACCTGATCGGCCGGCAGGTGCGGTGGCTGCGCCCGCTGATCGGGTTGCGGCCGGGGGATGGCAGCCGGCGGGCGATCTGATAGGGGGCGCGGGACTTTCCCCGTCTATTCTGGAGTATCCCCATGTCCGCATCCTGGTCGCTGGTCATCCATGGCGGCGCGGGCCGGATCACGCGTGACGTCCTGACGCCGGAGCAGGATGCCGGCGCACGCGCAGGGCTGGATGCCGCGCTCAAGGCCGGGTCGGCGGTGCTGGCGGCCGGAGGCAACGCGCTCGACGCAGTCGAGGCGGCGGTGCGGGTGCTGGAGGACGATCCCCATTTCAACGCCGGGCGCGGCGCCTGCTTCACGCAGCATGGCACCAACGAGCTGGACGCGGCGATCATGGACGGGCGCGACCGCCGCGCCGGTTCGGTCGCCGGCGTCACGCGCACCCGCAACCCGGTGTCGCTGGCGCGGGCGGTGATGACCGCCAGCCCGCATGTCCTGCTGGCGGGGGCGGGCGCGGATCGATTCGCGCTCGAACAGGGGCTGGAACAGGTCGACCCCGCCTGGTTCCACACCGACGAGCGCCGCCGCCAGCTCGACGAGCTGCTGTCGCGCGGGGCCGACGCGTTCGACAGCGACATGAAGTACGGCACGGTCGGCGCGGTCGCCTGCGACGCGCGGGGCCATGTCGCCGCCGCCACCTCGACCGGGGGCGTGACGGGCAAGCGCTGGGGCCGGATCGGCGATTCGCCGCTGATCGGGGCGGGCACCTATGCCGACGACCGCGCCTGTGCGGTGTCCTGTACCGGCTCGGGCGAGGTCTTCATCCGCGTCGGCGTCGGGCATGAGATCGCCGCGCGCCGCCGGTTCACCGGCGAGGGCGTCCAGCAGGCCGCCGACGCGGTGCTGGCCGAGGTGCGCGACCTGGGCGGGACCGGCGGCACCATCGTCGCCGCGCCCGACGGCACGATCGCCTGGAGCATGACCACGACGGGTATGTATCGCGGCCGTGCGACGAGTGGAGGCGAACACAGGGTGGCGATCTACGCCGACGAGGGATAAAGCCCCACGACATGAAGTACTTGCGTCTGTTCGCCGCGCTGATCGCGGCGTCCCTCCTGCCCTCGCCCGCCGCCGCCTATTGGGAATATGGTCACGAGACCGTCGCGGCGATCGCCTGGGCCAACATCACCCCCCATGCCCGCACTGAAATTCGCCGGATCTTGCGCGCGCAGGCACAGCTCGACACGCCGACCTGCCCGGTTCGCACCATCGAGGAGGCGAGCGTCTGGCCCGATTGCGTCAAGCCGCTGAAGGACGACGCCGGTAAGTCGCGCTTCGGCTATGCCTATAGCTGGCATTACCAGAATGTGGACATCTGCCAGCCCTTCCGCCAGCCGCCCGCCTGCGACAGCGGCGATTGCGTGTCGGCGCAGATCCCGCGCCAGCTCGCGATCCTGAAGGACAAGCGTGCCAGCGAGAAGGACCGGGTGATGGCGCTCGCCTTCCTCGTCCATTTCGTCGGCGACCTGCACCAGCCGCTGCATGCCGGGGACAAGGGCGACAAGGGCGGCAACGATACCCGCGTCGATTACGGCATCTACGCCACGCCGCGCCTGAACCTGCATTCAGTGTGGGACGGGCTGCTGGCCGAGCGCGCGATCTCGACCCCGCCCAAGCTGGTCCGCCGCTATCCGCTGGCCGAGCAGCGGCGCGAGGCGACGGGCGGCGTGATGGCCTGGAGCCGCGAGAACTGGGCGATCGCCAAGCGCGCCTATGCCGCCGCGATGGGCGGCGATGCGTGCCAGCCGACGCCGGCGCACATGCGGATGGACGAAGCCGCGATTGAGGCGATGGCCCCGGTCGAACGCGAACAGATCAAGCGCGGCGGGCTGCGGCTGGCCAAGCTGCTGAACGGCGCGTTTCGGGGGTGAAGGCGGGGTCGCGTGGCCTTCGACTGCGCTCAGGCTGAACGGGTGGTGGAATGCTTGGCGATGCCACGAAGGTCGGGCGCCACGCGTCCCAACCGCCGTTCGCGCTGAGCGAAGTCGAAGCGTACGCCCCGCCCTTTCGGCAAAGCGCCGGGGACACTGCGTTCAGGCCACCCAGCCGGGATCAACCCGGGTGCGTCGCGTGGCCTTCGACTGCGCTCAGGCTGAACGGGGGGCGGGATACCCGGCATCGCCGCGACGGTCGGGCGCCACGCCTCCCAACCGCCGTTCACGCTGAGCGAAGTCGAAGCGCACGCTTCGCCCCCGCCCTGATCGCATCGAAACGCCCGGCCCCACATGGGCCGGGCATGTGATCAACCCAGAACGATCGTCACCGCGCGACGATTTTCGGCGTAGCTGGCTTCGTCCGAACCCAGCGCGATCGGGCGTTCCTTGCCATAGCTGATGACGGTCATGCGGTCCGCCGACACGCCGCGCGCGGCCAGATAGTTCTTGGCGGCGTTGGCACGGCGGTCGCCCAGCGCGAGATTATATTCGCGGGTGCCGCGCTCGTCGCAATGCCCTTCGATCGTGATGCGGACATTGGGATAACGCTGCAGCCAAGCGGCCTGGCTGTCCAGGATCGCGCGCGCCTGCGGATCGATGTCGTACTGGTCGAGCCCGAAATGCACGGTGTTCGAGGTCACCGATCGCTTGAAGTCCGCGTCCGAGCCGGGGACGATCGCGCCGTTGCCGGGATTGGTCTGGCCCGCATTCGGGTCGACGCCCGCATTCTGGTCGACTGGCGCCGGCGGCAGCACGGCGGGGCGCTTCTTGGCGCAACCGGCGATGGCGAGCGCCATGGCGGCGACGACGAGCGTGGTCTTGATCTTGGTCACTGGACTGTCACTCCCTCTAAATTCGTTTGGCCCCCGAAACTCACCCCAAAAGCGATTATGGCCGCAGCGGCCCCCAGGCGGGATCGGAGCCGTCGAGCGGGGTCGGGATGCGGCGCTCGTTGACGCCGGTCAGGTCGACCATCCACACATCCGCCTTGCCCGACGCGCCTTGCGTCGAACGCTGGAAGGTGATGACGCGGCCATTGGGCGACCAACTCGGCCCCTCATCCTGCCAGCTGTTGGTCAGCAGCTTTTCCCCGCCCCCCGACGGGTTCATGATGCCGATCCGGAACGCGCCGCCCAGCTTGGTGAAGGCGATCAGGTCGCCGCGCGGGCTCCACACCGGGGTCGCATAGCGCCCGCCGCCAAAGCTGATCCGCTGCTGGTTCGAGCCATCGGCGTTCATGACGTAGATCTGCTGCCCGCCCGACCGGTCGCTCTCGAACACGATCCGGGAGCCATCGGGCGAATAGCTGCCGCCGGTGTCGATGCCCGGCGCATTGGTCAGCCGCTGCGGCGCGCCGCCCTGCGACGAGACGCGATAGATGTCGGTATTGCCGCCCTGCGCCATCGAGAACAGAATCCAGCGGCCATCGGGCGAGAAGCGCGGCGCGAAGGTCGTCGCGGCGTTCTGCACCACCAGCCGCTGGCGCCCCGAGCCGATGTCATAGACATAGATGGCCGGCCGCTTGTCGACATAGGACATATAGACGATCGACTGCTGGTTGGGCGCGAAACGCGGGGTCAGCACGATCGACTGGCCATTGGTCAGGAAGCGGTGGTTCGCGCCGTCCTGATCCATGATCGCCAGCCGCTTGATCCGCCGGCCCTTCGGCCCCGTCTCCGAGACATAGGTCACGCGGCTGTCGAAATAGGGGCCTTCGCCGGTCAGCTTGGTATAGATGCTGTCGGCGCATTTGTGCGCGGCGCGGCGCCATTCGGACGGCGCCACGACGAAGCCCTGCCGCGCCAGCTCGCTACGCGCCAGCACGTCATAGAGATAGCAGCCGACCGTCAGCGTTCCGTCGCCATTGGCGCGGACATAGCCCTGGACCAGCGCCTGCGCGCCGGTGCCGTTCCAATAGTCGAAGGCGGGCGCGGTCACTTCCGGGAAGGACACGGTGCGCAGCTGCGCCGGGGGCACGGGGGTGAACAGTCCCGAATTGCGCAGGTCGTTGGCGATGATCTGCGACAGCTGCTGCCCCACCACATCGGTGGTGCCCGCCGCCGTCTGCACCACCGCATTGGTAGGCATGGCGGGAATGGCGATCGGCATCGGCGCGGAGATGCCGCCCTCGACATCGACGACCAGCCCTTCCTGGCCATTGGCGGGCGCGAGCGCGGGCTGCTGCCCGGCGGGGGCCTGTACCGGCTCGGCCTGGGGTGCGGGCGCCTCCTGTGCGGACAGGGCGCTGGCGGCCAGCGCCAGCGTGAGCGGAAGAGTCAGCAGGGAACGGGGCATAAGCATCATCCTCAACCCGGAAGTTTGTAGCGCAGCGTGAAGTTGCTCCAGCCGCCGGGCACATCGTAAAGTTCCGCCGGCAGTCCGCGCAGCGGCGAGCAGCCCTTGAAGGTGGCGATCGCCAGATCGTCGACGCGGTCGACATAGCGATCATTCTCGCCATCGACGCCGCTATGGCCGACGACGCGCGGCGCGGCGGCCAGGCTGCCGTCGCGATTGAGCTTCAGGTTCATCGTCACGCGAATCCGCTCGGCCCCGGGGCCGGGCGTCACCTGGCGATTGGCGCAGGGCTGCACCTGGCGCAGGATCGCCGAGGCGATGTTCGCCAGTTGCTGCGCGCCGATCTTGGTCGCGGGCGCGGCCTCCGATTTGGAGGGCGACGGATCGGGCGACAGACCTTTGAGGAAATTGTCCCCCAGCCGCGATCCGCGCGGCTTGGCGGCGGTCGCGGTCGCGCTGCTGCCCTGTCCGCGCGCCGGGGTCGTCGGCTTGGTCGCCGAGGGCTTGGCGGCCGACTGGCTCGGCTTGGATGCGGCCGGTGCGGGCTTGGCGGCGGGCGCGGGTTTCGCCGGCGCGGGCTTGGCTGGCGCGGGCTTGGCTGGGGCCGGTTTGGCGGGCGCAGGCTTGGCCGGTTGCGGTTTCGGCTTGGGTTGCGGCCGCTCCACCGGCTTGGGCTGGGGTTTCGGCTGCGGTTGCGGCTTGGGTGCCGGGCGCGGTTCGGGTTTGGGCGCCGGCTGTGGCTTGGGTTGCGGCTTGGGCTGCGGACGCGGTTCGGGTGCGGGCGGCGGCGGGGCCGGCTGCGGTTCGGGTTCGGCCTCGACTGGCTCGGGCGGGGCGGCGTCCTCGGGTGCGCCCTCCTCGGGCGCGATCGACTGGGCGGGCTGCTGGTTGGGGGTGGGCGATTCGGCCTCCACCCCGACATCCTTGACCAGCGAGATGTCGATCGGCGTGACCTTCAGCTTTTCGGGGTTGGGCGTCGACAGAAAGCCGACCGACAACAGGCCGAACAGGACGATATGCCCCGCGACCGCAACCGCCAATCCGATCCGCTCACCGCGCTCCATCAGCGGGGGCCCGCCCCCTCTACCGTGACCAGCGACACGCGGTTCAGCCCGGCGCGGTTCAGCTCGCCCATCACCCGCATCACACGACCATAATCCAGCGCCCGGTCGGCGCGCAGATAGATTTGCGGCACCTGCCCGTCCGGGTCCTTGCGCGACGCGATCGCATCCAGCCTGGCGGGCAGGTCGGCATCGGCGATCTCATCCTCGTTCAGGAAAAGCCGCCCCTGCTCGTCGATCGAGATCTGCTCGGGCTTCTGCTCCTGCTCCAGCGCCTTGGCGCGGCTGTCGGGCAGGTTCACCGGCACGCCCGTGGTCAACAGCGGCGCGGTCACCATGAAGATGATCAGCAGCACCAGCATCACGTCGACCAGCGGCGTGACGTTGATCTCCGCCATCGGCGCGCGGCGGCCCCGGCCGGAGCGGGAGGGAAGGTTCATGGCCATCGCCCGTGCCCCTTAGCGTGCCTGGTCGAGCTGACGACTGAGCGTGGTGTGGAAGCCGTCGGCGAAGCGGTTGAGCTGCGCCTCCACCTTGTTCACGCCGTGGCTGAACCGGTTATAGGCGATGACCGCCGGGATCGCGGCGAACAGCCCGATCGCGGTGGCGAACAGCGCTTCGGCGATACCGGGGGCGACGACCGCCAGCGACGAATTCTGCGCCTGCGCGATGCCGGTGAAGCTGCGCATGATGCCCCAGACGGTGCCGAACAGCCCGACGAACGGCGCGACCGAACCGACCGTGGCCAGTACGTTCAAACGGTCCGACAATTTGTCGATCTCGCCCGCCACGGCCGATCCCATCGTCGTGGCCAAACGCTCGCGCGTGCCGTCACGGTCGATATGCCCGCCCGCGGTCGAGCGCCGCCATTCCTGCACGCCCGCCGAGAAGACGCGCGCGGAGGGAAGCTCGTTGTCCTGCTCCATCCGGTGGAAGGCGTCGATGTCCTCGGCCTTCCAGAAATCGCGCTCGAACCGGGTCATGCCCTTTTTCGTCCGCGCCAGCTTGCGCGAGAAGGCGACGATGATCGTCCAGGTCCACACGCTGGCGAGCAGCAGCCCGATCATCACGAACTTCACCACCCAATCAGCCTGCAGGAACAGCGCGACGGGCGACAATGTGGCGGCATCCATGTTGAAGACGGGATTCATGGGTGTTGGGTGTCCCCCTGCCAGACAAGGCGTTGGTAGATGGCAATCCAGTCGGCGGGCTGCCGTCGCGGCCGGCCGTTCGGGCCGACCCAGGCGACGGTAACCGTAGCGTCGGTCAGCTTGACCCCGCCGCACCTGACTGTCTGATGAATGACGGCACGAACCGCACTCACCTCGATCAACTTCGAGGTGACGACCAGATCGTCGTCGAGCCGCGCCGGGGCGGCATAGCGGATGGCGATGTCGGTGACGGCATAGGCGCCCTCGCCCGCCTCATGCGCCGCGCGCTGGTCGATCCCGGCGACACGCAGCATGTCGGAACGGGCGCGCTCCATATAACGCAGATAATTGGCGTGATAG
Source organism: Sphingomonas sp. NPDC019816 (assembly GCF_050274375.1). Lineage (NCBI taxonomy): Bacteria > Pseudomonadati > Pseudomonadota > Alphaproteobacteria > Sphingomonadales > Sphingomonadaceae > Sphingomonas > Sphingomonas sp. NPDC019816. The sequence goes on along the minus strand of NZ_JBNNOB010000021.1, from coordinate 16,127 downwards.
ACCACGCCCGACAGGTCGGTGTCCTCGAAATAGACGCGCACCGGAAAGCGATGCTCGATCCCGTCGAAGCGGCCGCCGATCGGCAGGTGGTCTCCCGTCACCGTCATGGTGTCCGCCCGTTAACCTATCCGCCGGGACGAAGGAAGGCACTTGCACGCCTGTTACCTACGGGTTACATGAAACCTATAGGTTACAGGAGGTCGTGATGAATCTCGTGGAAAAAGCCGAAGCCAGAAGCCGTGGCCGGGCGATTGTCTTCTATCTGCTGTCCGTGGCTCTCCTGGCATCGACCATTCTGTCCGTCGCCAACGGCCATGACGAACCCAACCGGCTCCTGCCCTGGTTCGTCATGATCGGTGCTTCCGCACTGAACCTGACCGGCCTGCCGTTTCGCTGGAGCCGGTGCGGCCCGATCGCCCGATTGATGAATGACGAGACGACCCGGGATCATCGTCGATCCTCTTTCGAGGCCGGGTTCTGGGCGATGATCCTCTCGACGGCATCGATGACCGCCATCTGGAACGCCGTACCATTCAGCGCGGTGATAATGGGCCGGGTTGCGATCACCGCCGGGTTGATAGCCGCGCTCACAAGCTTCGCCACGCTGGAACTGCGCGCCAGCCGATGAACGAGACGCTGGGTAACGATCTGAAGGCGGCGCGCGAGGCGGCGGGGCTAACGCAAGGCGGCCTGGCCGAGGCGATCGGGGTCAGTCGCAAGACGATCAACACCGTCGAGAACGGCGTCTTCCAACCGTCGACCCTGCTCGCGCTCAAACTCGCGCGCGCGCTGGGCCGACCGGTCGAATCGCTATTCTGGATCGCCGACTGATCCGGCCGCTTATCGCAGCGCGGACGGGTTCACCGACAGGCTGGGCGGGTTGATCGTCGGTGCGGGCGTATAGGGCTTGGCGGCGGGGACCGGCTGGCTCGACAGGACACGCGGCTGGGTCGCGGGCGCGACGCCGGGCTGCGCGCTAGTGGCCACGGTCAGCGGCGCGGACAGCGACTGGACCGGCACCATCGTGCCCGCACGCCAGGCGTCATAGGCGCGGAAGAAGGCGACGAACGGCTCGTTCAACTGATCCAGCCGCTTCGGTGCGGCGGTGTCGAAATCGGTCGTAGCGGCGCTGCTGATATCCGCCAGCACCTGATCGGCGGCGGCACAAAAGGTCTTGCGGACCGGCGTGATCGAAAAGAAATTATAAAGCCGGGTCATCGCGTCGTCATAACGGTCGCGCCAGTCGCCGCCCTGCGACTGATATTCGGCCGAATAGCGCTTTTCCGCCGCCGCCAGGGTCGTCTTTTGCGTGGTCAGCATGGTGTTGTAGCGGGTGACGATCAGCCCCTCGTCCGCACCCCGGCATGCCAGCGCGGCGACGTTGAGCGCGGAGCGGAGATGCCAGACGGTCGCTGCGCTGGTCAACGCGCGATTGGGGGTGGCGTAATTGCCGTCGGGCAGCTTGGCGGGGATCATCATGCCCGGCGTGGCGCCGGGCGGCAGCGGCGCGCGCACCACCTGCGGCGGCGCGGGCACATAGACCGGCGGCGGCGCGACCTTCGCGGTTTCGCGCGCGGCACAACCCGCCAGCGACAGGCCGACCGCCAAACCCGTTACAATACGCACACTCGCCATGACCCTGATCCCTGAAAAAACCCCGCCCCCGGCTGTTGGACCCGTCATGCCGAATCAAGGTTAACGCGTCGTAACCGCTGCGACGAAGCGGGCCATATGTCAGCGGGTCGGAAATCGCGTCATTCCTCCCCCTGCAAGGGGAGGAATCTGGTTTAGGCCGTGCGCGCGACCAGCGCGGCGGCGGCTTCGGCCATCAGTTGCGCCAGGATGTCGGCGATCGGCTCTTCCTTCGTCACCATGCCGACCGACTGGCCCGCCATGACCGAGCCATGCTCGACATCGCCCTCGATCACCGCGCGGCGCAACGCGCCGGCCCAGTAATGCTCGATCTGAAGCTGCGCCTCGACCATCGCCACCTTGCCCTCGTCGAGCGACTGGGCAACTTCGCGCTGCTTGGCGGTGAACAACTCGCCGCCGGCATTCTTCAGCGCGCGGACCGGGATGACCGGCAGGCGCGGGTCGATCTGCACGCTGGCCACGGCATCGCGGGCCGAGGCGCGGATGAACGCCTTCTTGAAATTGGGGTGCGCGATCGATTCGGTCGCGCAGACGAAGCGCGTGCCGAGCTGGACGCCCGCCGCGCCCATGTCGAGATAGCCGGCGATCGCCTCGCCCCGGCCGATGCCGCCCGCAACGAAGACGGGAACCTGCTCGGCGATCTCGGGCAGCATCTCCTGCGCCAACACGCTGGTCGAGACCGGGCCGATATGGCCGCCCGCTTCCATCCCCTCGATCACCAGCGCATCGACGCCCGAGCGAATCAATTTCTTCGCCAGCGACAGAGCAGGCGCGAAGCAGATGACCTTGGCCCCCGTCTCCTTGATCGCCTCCAGCGCGTCCTTGGGGGGCAGGCCACCCGCCAGCACGACATGGCCGACCTGATGGCGACCGCACACCGCGATCAGGTCGAACAGCTGCGGGTGCATGGTGATGAGGTTCACGCCGAAGGGGCGGCTGGTCATCGCCTTGGTCGCGGCGATCTCGGTATCGAGCAGTTCGGGCGTCATCGCGCCGCATGCGATCACGCCGAAACCGCCCGCGTTGGACATGGCGGAGACCAGGTTGCGCTCCGACACCCAGGACATGGCACCCGCCATGATCGCCATGTCGGCGCCCAGGAATTCCGCGCCGCGCGCCATGCGGGTGGCGAGACGCTGTTCGCCGGTGGTGGGGGTGTGGGTGTCGGTCATCGACGCTCCATGCCGTGGGTAGCGCCGGACGGCAAGATTTGGTTCACGCGAAGCCGCGATGACGCGAAGAAGTTGGTTCGCGCAGAGGCGCAGAGGACGCAGAGATGTTTCGCGCGCGGCAGCGCCATCGCGTCAGCAACGATGGTTGCAAAAAGAGTGACGACGCGGCTGGATACGCCACCTCTGCGCCCTCAGCGCCTCTGCGCGAACCACTCTTCTTAAGGACGCTTCGCGTCTTCGCGGCTTCGCGCGAACGAAAGCCCCCTCCCCGAGCCGAACCCGAGGAGGGGAAAACGCTCAAGCCGCCTCGGCGTCCAGGCCGTAAGCGGTGTGCAGCACACGCACCGCCAGTTCGGTATAGTCCTCTTCAATCAGCACGCTGACCTTGATCTCCGAGGTGGTGATCGCAAGGATGTTGATCCCGCGCGCGCCCAGCGTCTGGAACATGGTCGAGGCCACACCCGCATGGCTGCGCATGCCCACGCCCACGACCGAGATCTTGGCGACGCGCGTATCATGGACCAGGCTGGCATAGCCGATCTCACCCTGCCCCTTTTCCAGCACGTCCAGGCTGCGCGCCAGATCGGCCGAAGGTACCGTGAAGGTCACGTCGGTCGAGCCGGTCGAATGGGCGATGTTCTGGACGATCATGTCCACATTGATCCCCGCATCCGCCAGCGGCGCGAAGATCGAGCCGACCGCGCCGGGGCGATCGGGCACGGCGGTCAGGGTGATCTTGGCTTCGTTCTTGTCATGCGCGATGCCGGTGATGAGCTGGCGTTCCATATCGTCGATTTCCTCTTCGCCCACGATCAACGTGCCGCGATGTCCGTCTTCGTCTCGTGCTTCGTCGAACGAGCTGAGCACCCGCACGCGCACCTGTTCCTTCATCGCCAGACCCACCGAACGGGTCTGGAGCACCTTGGCGCCGACGCTGGCGAGTTCCAGCATCTCCTCATAGGTGACCTTCGACAGTTTCCGCGCCCGCGGCACGATGCGCGGGTCGGTGGTGTAGACGCCGTCGACATCCGTGTAGATGTCGCACCGCTCCGCCTTCATCGCCGCCGCGACCGCGACCGCACTGGTGTCCGATCCGCCGCGCCCCAGCGTCGTCACCCGGTTGCCCTCCGCCACGCCCTGGAATCCGGGGATCACCGCGACCACGCCGCTGGCGAGACTCTCATCGAGCGCGGTCGTGTCGATCTCGCCGATCCGCGCCTTCGCGAACGCCGTGTCGGTATGGATCGGCAGCTGCCAACCCAGCCACGAGCGAGCGGGAACGCCCATCGCCTGGAGCGTGATCGCCAGCAAGCCGCTGGTGATCTGTTCGCCCGCCGAGACGACGACATCATATTCCTGGGGATCGTAGAGCGACGAGGCCTCGCGGCAGAAACCGACCAGCCGGTCGGTCTCCCCCGCCATCGCGGAGACGACGACCGCGACCTGATGGCCCGCCTCAACCTCGCGTTTGACCCGCGCCGCCACGTTGCGGATGCGCTCGATTCCGGCCATCGAGGTGCCGCCGAACTTCATCACGATACGGGCCATGCGGTTTTTGCCAATCTCCTTGGGGTAAAACGGCGGTCCTGATAGGTAGCCCCCATGACGAACGCAAGCCATTTGAACGATTCTACCATTATCGGGGCCGAAGCCGCACATTTCGGAAAGATGGCCGCCGAGTGGTGGGACCCCAAGGGGTCGAGTGCGATGCTGCACCGGCTGAACCCGCCCCGCCTGCGCTACATCCGCGAGCAGATCGACCTTCATTGGGATGTTGACGGACAGGGCTTCACGCCGCTGAAGGGCAAGCGGGCGCTCGACGTCGGTTGCGGCGCGGGGCTGCTGTGCGAGCCGCTGGCGCGCCTCGGCGCGGAGGTGACAGGGCTCGACGCCGCGCCGGAGAATGTCGCGGTCGCCGCCGCGCATGCCGCGCAATCGGGGCTTGAGATTCACTACCGCGCGGGTAGCGTCGAGGGGCTGGGGGGTGAGACGTTCGACCTCGTCACCTCACTGGAGGTGATCGAGCATGTCGCCGATCCGGCCCGATTCGTGCGCGGGCTGGCCGATGCGCTGGCGCCCGGCGGGCTGATGATCCTGTCGACACCCAACCGCACGCCTTTGTCCAGGCTGGCGCTGATTACGCTGGCGGAGGGGACGGGTACGATCCCCAAAGGCACGCATGACTGGTCGAAATTCCTGACGCCCGACGAGCTGACCGGGCTGTTGCAGGAGGCCGGGCTGACGGTGCGCGATGTGCGCGGCCTCAGCTTTTCGCCGACCAAGGGCTTCATGATCAGTGATTCGACCGCACTCGACTATTTCGTGACCGCGACCGCCGCGTGACTTTGATCGGCCGGGCGGGTCGGCCGCGCCTGGGGTGGATGACGGGGCTGCTCGCGGTCCTGCTCTGCGCCTTGGCGATCGCCCGCCCGGTCGACCATGACGAAAGCCAATATGTCGCCGCCGCGATGCTCAGCGGTGCCGGGCTGATCCCGTATCGCGACTATGCCTATCTGCAGACGCCGCTCCAGCCGCTGCTGTTCGCGCCGATCGCCTGGGCCAGCGGGCGCTGGGTCTGGCCGGTGCTGCGGCTGGTCAATGCCTTGCTCGGGCTGGCGGCGATCGCGGGCGTGTATCGCGCCGCACGACTCTGGGGCGCGGACCAGCGTGCGGCGCTGGGTGCGGCCGCGCTGTTCGCGACCTGCGACATCCTGCTGTTCGCGGTGGGCACGGCGCGGAACGATGCTTTGCCCGCCGCCTTGCTTGCCTGGGCCCTGGTCGGCGTGGCCAGAGGCGAGCGCGGCGGTGCGAGTCGCGCTTCGGCGATGCTGACCGGCCTAGTCTTCGCCGCCGCTGCCGCCGCCAAAATCTCCTATGCCTTGCCCGCCATCGCTTACGGGCTGTGGACGCTGGTCCATCGTCGGCACCGGCCGGTCTGGGTGATGGTCGGCACGCTGCCCATCGTTGCGCTGATCGCGGCGCTGTACCTGGCCGCGCCGGAGGGTTTTCTGTTCGGCGTCCTGCATTTCCCCTCACAAGCCCCGGCCGAATATTATGCCGCGCGCCCGTGGAAGCTGAGTTGGGCAGCGAAGCTGATCGATTCGCTCAAATTCCTGGCGCTCGGGCCGGCGCTGATCGGTGCCGTCATGGTGATGCGGAAAAGGCCGCCCGCCGTGCTGCTCCTGTTGATGATCGGCGGCGCGATCGGCGCGTTGATGCCCTTCCCGACCTGGCGGCAATATTGGCTGCCACTCCTGCCGCCGCTGTTCGTCGCGCTGGCGCTGCTCTGGCACCGGGCACCGCCCTCGCCCCGCTGGCGTAGCGCGCTCGCCTTCTTCACCATGGTCGGGCTGGTGCCGACGCTGATCACCTTGACCGGCCGCGACGAGGCGATGAGCCTGCCCGCCGCGCTCGTGGAAGGGCAGCGCGTCGCCGCGACCATGGACCGGATCGGCGTGACCGGCCCAATCGCAACGCTGGCGCCGCAGATGCTGGCGGTGACCGGGCGGATGCCGCATCCCGATTTCGCCACCGGCCCCTTCTACTTCCGCAGCCGCACTTTGCTGGATGCCGGGGCCGAGCGCCGGCTGCATCTGGTCGCGCAGACCCGGCCACGGATTGCCGCCGACTGGGTGCTGGTCGGTGGCGAAGGCCCCTGGTCGGCGGGGGATGCGCGGCTGGACGCGACGCTCGCGGCAGCGGCCGGGGGGCGAGCCATCGCGATTCCCGGCACCGGCTTCCGGCTGATTCACGTAACGCACTGATCCGGCGGGTCGATCACGCCGGCGGGCATCTTCCATTGGGCAGCGTGGCGGCGGGGGTGTAAGGGGTTGGCCATGAAACGCCTCCTCGCCTCGATCCATGACGTCTCCCCCCGTTTCGAGGGAGCGGTCGACTCACTGTTCGACCGGCTGTCGGGGCATCTGGGCGGGCCGCGTCTGGCGATGCTGGTCATCCCCGACCATTGGAACAGCGCGCCGATCGCACCCGGCACGCCCTTCGCCACGCGGCTGCGGAACTGGGCGGACATGGGGATCGAGATGTTCGTCCATGGTTGGTCGCACAAGGACGACATGGTCCATAGCGATTCCAGGACCGCACTCAAGGCCAAGCATATGACGGCGGGCGAAGGCGAGTTCGTCGGCCTGGACCGCGCCGAGGCGCTGCGCCGGATGCAGCGCGGCACCGCCCTGATCGAGGACATCATCGGACGCCGCGCGACCGGCTTCATCGCGCCCGCCTGGCTCTATTCCGACGACGCGCGGGCAGCCCTGGGGGACGCGGGCTTCGGCCTTGCCGAGGATCATTTCCGCGTCTGGACGCCCGCCGATGGCAAGGTCATCGCGCGCGGCCCCGTCGTCACCTGGGCCAGCCGTTCGCGCGGTCGCCAGCTCAGCTCGCTCGCCGCCGCCGCCGTGCTGCGCCATGGCCTGCGCCCCATCCCGGTCGCGCGGGTCGCGGTGCATCCCGGCGACAATGGCGTGCCCGCGTTGCTCGACAGCATCGACAAGACCTATGCGCGCCTCGCCCGCACGCACCGGCCGTCGCGCTATGCGGACCTGCTCGCCGCCTGATCAGCGCGCCGCCAGCGCATGGAGGTAGCGATGCCGCGCCTCCGACCCGCGCGGATAGCGGGCGAGCGTCTTCTCCTCGGCACGGGTCAGTGTGACACGGTGATAACCCTTGTCGGTCAGGCATCGCTCGACATCGCCGACCTGAATCGCATGCAGGTCGCGCTTCTGGCGATCGGGCTGGGTGCGGCGGATCGAATTCCCCCAGTCATCACCCGCTCCAGCACCCGGAAGATTCAGGAGGAGGTCCGCCGTCTCGAAGCCCCGGATAAACCGCTTGGCGGGTTCGTCCTGCGCGACATCCCGGAAATAGCCGATCTTGGCGCAGCCGATCGCATCGTCGCGATACTCGTCATAGCCAACACCCGGCTTGCCCCAGGTTTCGGCCGGCGCGCGCGCATCGGCCTGTGCCGTCGTCGCGCCGATCAGGCCGATCGCCACCATCAGGATACGACTCATCCACCGCCTCCCATGACAATCCTGTCATGATGGCATACGCGCGGCAGGCGGGAAAGCTCCCGCTCAGGCGGCGGCGCGCTGGACCTGTTCGCCGTCGAGCAGCCGCTGGTAGCGCGCGATCAGCGCCTCGGCATGGTCGCGGTCGCTGAACACCTTGGCGGCCGCCACGCGCGCGGCATTGCGCAGGACGCGCTGGTCGCGCGACAGCAACCGTTCGATCGCCTCGGCACAGGCCGCGCCGTCGCGCGCGCGGAAGGTTTCGGCGAACAGCGGCTGCGCGACCTCGGCACACCCGCCATAATCGGGCACCACCAGCGGCAGACCCGAGGCGAGCGCCTCGGACGCCACCAGCCCGAACGTCTCGGTTTCGCAGCCATGGACCAGCGCATCGCAGCTCGCCATGATCCGCGACAGGCGCGGGCGATCATAGACCGGCCGGAATAGGCGGATATGCGGGCTGCCCGCGATCCGCTTTTCCAGCGTCCGGCTGGCGACGCCGCCACCGATCAGGATCAGCCCGACCGGACGGCTCGCGGCGACCCGCTCGACCGCGTCGATGACCATCGGCCAGCGCTTTTCGGGATGATGCCGGCCCAGCCCCAGCAGGAGATGCGCATCCTCAGGGAGAGCGCACTGCGCCAGCAAGGCGGCACGCAGCCGTTCGTCACGGTGTTCGGGCGAGAAGAAATGCCGCTCGATGCCCAGCGGAATTCCCTCGTCAACCCGCACGCCGCGCTTGCCCAGCCGCTTGACCAGCGCCGGGCCGTTGGACAGCACCAGGTCGTAATGGTCGAGGAAGCGGTTCATGTAGCGGCTGTACCAGCTGAACCAGTCCTCCACCCGCTCCTGCGCGACCAGCCCGTCGAGCCAGCGGACCGGATAGGTGCCGACATTGTCGTTGTGCATGAAGAAGACCTTCTTCGCGCGCCCCTGCCAGCTGGCGACGAACCAGGCGGGCTTGGCGGGGGAGGAGACCTCGACGATGTCGGGGTCCAGTTCGTCGAGCAGGCGGCACACGGGGTCGCCGTCCCAGAACATGCCGTAATTGGTGTCCAGGATCAGGCGCGGCGCCTTGATATAGATGATCCTGCCGCCGCCGGGGCGCTCCTCGACCACGTCCTCGGTCCCGGGGGCGAGTACGATCAGCTCATGGCCCATCTCGGCCAGGATCGCCATCTTGCGGTCGATATAGGTCCGCACCCCGCCACCGGTGGGCGAATAGAACTCGTTGACGTCGACGATGCGCATCGGCTTCCTCAATCCACCGGGCCGAAGCCGCCTAGCCCGCGAAGATATTGCGCGCGAATTGTGACATTCGCCACGCCGCTGGGCACGTCGATCAGCGCCGATTCGAGCGGCGGCTTGCGCCGGCCCAGCTTGGTGTTGGCCGGGAAGCCCGCGCCGTCGCTCCAGAAGTTGAACTTGTTCTTGCCGTCGCGGTCATGGGTGAACAGCAACGCATAGCGACCGGGATGCGGCACGCGGATGCACATGGCGATCGCCCCGCCCGTCGCCGGGGTCGGCACCTGCACGCGGCGGAACGTCTTGCCGGCGCGGATCAGGACACCGTCGTCGGCCAGGAAATCCTGTTCGTTCGCCGGGTACAGCTCCAGCTTCAAATTGCCCTTGCGATCCTTCAGCCCCTCGATCCGGGCGAGGATGGCGGGACCGCCGCCGCCGGTGCAGGCGGCGGCATCGCTGCCCAGCACCTGCGCGGCCGCCGCCTGCGGCACCGCCGCCGTCATCGCCATCACCGCCAGCCCGGTGGCCATCCCTATCTTCGTCGCGCGGTTCATGCCCTTACTCTTCGCACCAGTTCCATCACGCCGAACGCCGCGATCAGCACGACGTGGACCAGCAGGGTCAGCGCGGCGGTGAACGCGATCAGTTCGCTAAGTTCCTGATCTTGCCCGATCAACAGGATCGCAAAATTGGCGAAAAGAAGGTCCTTGTTGGGCACGAGCGGCAGGCGCGACACGAGCAGCCGCGCCGCCGACAGGAACAGCCACATGCCCAGCGACACCTCGGGCATGCCCAGATGCCAGGCGAGCGCGATCAGCAGCGAGTTGGCGATCAGGCGGGTGCAATGGACCACGAAGATCCACCACAAGGTCTTGCGATCCAGCGAGAAGACCCGGCGCGAGAAGATCAGGAAGGGGAGCGAGGTCGCCATGACGATGCCGATCGATCCCCAGACCAGCCGCAACTGCTCAGGGGTCAGAAGCTCGCGACCGACCGGCAACGCCAGCGCGACCATCAACAGCGTGATGGCATTGCCCGCGATGGCGGACAGGATGCCGACATCCTTGACCGCGCCGAAGGGCGCCGCGACCATTTTCGCATGCGCGCGCGCCCAGGCATAGAAATAGGCCTCGCCCGAATAGCTGAAGGCCACCTCGTTGGCGATCCGCTTGCGGATCAGCGCGGCCAGGCCGCTCACGGGGATATTCCACAACCGGCGAAAGATCACATAGTCGCCGATCGGCAACGCCATGTAGAGCGCGACGAACACGACATAGAATAACGGATTGGTGGGCACCGAATGGCTAAGCCCCACCAGCCCGCGGCCGAGCAATTCGCGCCCCAGGCCGACGACCATCGCCAGCGTCAGCAGGCCGCCGATGATGGCGGGCCAGCGGCGCTTGACCGTCTTCAGCGGTTCCAGCGCGGCCATGTCGGTCGCGACCGGCCCGCCCGAACCGGCCGGCGGCGCCTGTGGCGGGGTCATGGGATCATTCCGTTCATTCTGCACGTTATAGGCAATCCTCGGCGGCGGACGCCGGCGGTATCCGCAAACCTCAAACCAGCTTTATCACACCTGAATACGCCGCGCGCTGTGTCGCGGGATTGTGTCCTCGATAGGGCTGAAACTGACATAATTGCGCGACAAGGTCTCTTTATTTCTCCCCGCCCGTCTTCCCCCCGCTCCCCCGACCAAAGGCGGAAACAATGCCAGCCGATCATATCCTGACCTATGCCCTGACGATGTCGGGCGGCGTGGAAGCGGCGCTGGGCCGCATGCTCCGGGGCTGGGTGGATCAGGGGCGGCGGGTGACGCTGGTGCTAGGCGAGGAGGGTGGCGCGTTCCAGAACGGCGTCCCGCGCGGGGTCGAGATCGTCAAGCTGGGCCATGACCATTATGTCGGCATGGGCGCCGCGCTGCCGCTGCTGATCGACCATGTCCGGCCCGACCTGATCTTCTGTCCGGGCAACCATTATACCAGCATGGCTGCATGGATCCGGTTGCGACTGGGGTCACGCTGTCCGCCGATCGTCGCCAAGATGTCGAATGCGGTCGATCGCGGCGATCACCCCGCCTGGCTGGCCTGGGGCCAGCGGCAATGGCTGGCGCTGCACGGCCTGTTCTTGGATACGCTGGTGGCGATGACGCCGGCCACCGCGCGCGCCGCGCAGGAGGCGACCGGCCTGTCGGTCGCGGTCATCCCCAACCCGCCTACCGCCCTCCCACCCCCGGCGCAATCGGGCCATGCGGCATCCGCCATGGTGCCGTCTCCGGGCCGGCATATCCTGGGCGTCGGCCGGCTGGAGCCGCAGAAGCGCTGGGACCGGCTGATCGCCGCCATGGCGCATCTGCCCGAGGATGTCGGCCTGACCCTGCTCGGCGAGGGAAGCCTGCGCCCCGCGCTGGCCGCGCAGATCGCGGCGCTGGGCCTGGGCCACCGGGTGAGCATGCCGGGGCACAGCGCCGACGCGGCCGCCGCGATGGCCGCCGCGCACGTGTTGGCGCTGCCATCCGATTATGAGGGGGTGCCGGGCGTGCTGCGCGAGGCGCTGGCGGTGGGAACGCCGGTCGTCGCGACCGATTCCAGCCCCGCCGTCGCCGAGATCGTCGCCAGCCCCGCGCTGGGCAGCATCGTGGCGCGCGATGACGCTGGCGCGCTGGTCGCCGCGCTGACCCACTGGCTCGACCCGGCCACGCCGCGCCCCGCCCCCGTGCCGCAACCAGGCGGCGACTCGGCGGAGCGGTATCTGGCGCTCTTCGATTCGATCGTGACGGCGCACCGCCGCCGGGCGGCGGGGTCAGTCGCGATCGGCCATGCCCTCGCTCGCCGCCTGGCGCTCCGAACGGCGCTGTAACGCCGACTTGATCATCGCGGTCATCGGATCGGCCAGCGCCAGGCCCAGGATGCCGAACAGCGCGCTGGCCATGATCTGGGTCGACAGGGTCAATGCCGGCGGCAGGTCGACCGTCCGCTTGGCGACCATCGGCACCACGACATAGCCGTCGAAGGTCTGCACGATCAGATAGGTGCCGATCGCCCAGAAGCCCGTATCGGTGCCCGCCGAAAAGCCGACCGCGACCATCAGCAGGCCGGTGATGATCGCGCCGATATTGGGGATGAAGGCCAGGACGCCCGCGATGATGCCCAGCAGCAGCGCCATCGGCACGCCGCCGATCATCAATGCGATGCCCGTCAGCACCCCTTCGAACGCCATGCCCAGCAATCGCCCGGCCAGCAGCTTGCGCAGCGTGGTCATGACCCGGTCCTGGGTGATGGCGAACTCGTCGCGCGCCGAACGCGGCACCATCCATTGCAGGCCGCGCGCATAGCCGTCCGGGTCCATCGCCAGGAACAACCCGATGACCAGCATCATGAACAGCGATGTCACCGCCCCCACGGCAGTGCCGACCCAGGAGGTCAGCTTGCCGATCGAACCCATCGACTGTTTGACCAGTCCGTTGATGTCCGACGTCCGGGGCATCAGCCCCTGATCGCTCAGCCAGCCGGCCACCCGCCCCGCCTGGCTCTCCAACGTCGAGCGCAGCTGCGAGAATTGCTGGGTGACCTCGACCCCGGTCAGATAAAAGGTGCCGAGCAAAAAGGCCGTCACCGCCAGGACGACGATCAGCAGGCGCCAGCTGCGCCCGATCGGCAGCACCCGGCCCAGCAGCCGCACGCCACCGTCGAGCAGCGTGGCAAAGACGAGCCCGGCGAAGATGACCAGCAACGGCTGGACCAGCAGCACCGTCACCGCCATCGCGGCGATCAGACCCAGCCAGATCGCCGCGCGAGTCAGTTCGCGCTTGGCGAACCCGTCATGCGCCTCCAGGGGAGAGGGGCGATCCGTCAGCGGCTGGGGCTCGGCCATGAGGTCAATTCACCGTGGTGGGATGGAGCGAGGTGCCGGCGCGACCCGAACGGAGCGATCCCCACCAGGTCAACGGATTGAGCGTGGCGTCGCCATCCAGGCTGAAGGTCACGAACTCGGCACGCCCGCCGATATTCTCATAGGGCACCGGGCCGCCCAGCCCCAGCTCGGCCAGCGAGAAGCGACTGTCGGCCGAGCGGTCGCGATTGTCGCCCATCAGGAAGACATGGTTGGCCGGAATGGTGATCGGCCCGTAATTGTCGCCCGGGCTCCAGCCTAGTTCCACCGTGTCGTAGCGGCGGTTGTTGGGCAGCGTCTCGGTCACGATCGGCAGGTGGCAGACCCATTGCCCGCTGGCGTTGCGGACCCGCGCCTCCTCACCATAATCCGACGCCTTGCACGGGCTGTTGGTGTCGACGGGTATGTCGACATAGTGGAGGGGGCCGCGCTGGACGGGTTTTCCGTTGATGATGACAGTGCCGTCGCGCACCTCCAGCCGGTCGCCGGGCAGGCCGATCACCCGCTTGATATAGTCGTTGTGCGTGCCCGGCGGGGTGACGATCACGACATCGCCGCGTGTCGGCAGCGATCCGAACAGCCGGCCATGGATGAAGGGAAGCTGCAGGCTCCAGCTATCCTCGGGCTGGCGCAGCACGACCGACTTGAAGATCGCGACCGGGTTGGGGATGGTCGGCGACACGAACGACCAGCCATAGGCGAATTTGCTCACGACCAGCCGGTCGCCGACGCGCAGGCCCGGCAGCATCGATTCGGAGGGGATGTAGAAGGGCTTGGCGACGAAGCTGTGGAAGCCCAGCACGATCAGCAGCAGCCAGAACAGCCCCTTGACCTCGGCCCACCAGTCGGTGCCCTTCTTCTTGCTCGCGGGTGGCGGCGCGGCGTTCACCGGCTGCTCGCCCCCCGGCTGGTTCACCGGCGAGCCTGGGTTCGTGTCCAACACCGCGTCCTTCATGCGGAAACTTCCGGTCGTGCCTCGATCACGACAAAGGCCTGCGCCCAGGGGTGATCGTCGGTCATGGTCAAGTGGATATGGGCGACGTGGCCCTCCGGCGTCATCGCGTCAAGCCGTTCGCGCGCCCCGCCCGTCAAAGATAGGGTCGGCGCGCCGCCGGGCAGATTGACGACCCCGATGTCGCGCATGAACACGCCTTGCGCAAAGCCGGTGCCGACCGCCTTGGAAAACGCCTCCTTGGCGGCGAAGCGCTTGGCGTAGGTGCCCGCGCGGGTGAAGGGGCGCCTGGCGGCCTTGGCCTGTTCGACATCGGTGAAGCAGCGCGCCTCGAACCGGCCGCCATGCCGGTCGAGCGCGGCCTGGATACGCTCGATATTGCAGAGGTCCGAGCCCAGACCGATGATCATGCAATCCTCCCCGGCACGGGGAGGGGGACCGCCGCGAAGCGGTGGTGGAGGGGGCTCTCCACCATGGGTGTCCTTTGAGGAACTCCCCCTCCACCAGCCTGCGGCTGGTCCCCCTCCCCGTGCCGGGGAGGATTCACCGCGCCAGGTCCATCGCGGCGCGCATCTTGCGCACGACTTGCGGAAGGCCGACGAACACCGCGTCCGCGATCAGGAAGTGCCCGATGTTCAACTCGCGCACCTGCGGGATCGCGGCGATGGGGGCGACATTGTCGTACGTCAGGCCATGCCCGGCATGAACCTCGATCCCGTTCTTCGCCGCCAGCGCCGCCGCGTCGGACAAACGCCGCAGTTCTTCCGCCCGTGCCTCGCCGTCCAGTTCGGCATAACGGCCGGTGTGCAGCTCGACCACCGGCACGCGCAGGTGCAGCGCCGCCTCGATCTGGCGGGAATCGGGTTCGATGAACAGCGAGACGCGGATGCCCGCCTCGCCCAGCTTCGCGACCATGGGCGCCAGCCATTCGCGCTGCCCGGCGGCGTCGAGGCCGCCTTCGGTCGTCCGCTCCTCGCGCTTTTCGGGTACGATGCAGGCGGCGTGCGGGCGATGCTTCAGCGCGATGGCGAGCATTTCCTCGGTCGCCGCCATCTCCAGGTTGAGCGGCACGGTCAGTTCGGCCGATAGCCGGGCGATATCGTCGTCGGTGATGTGCCGCCGATCCTCGCGCAGATGCGCGGTGATGCCGTCCGCGCCCGCGTCCGCCGCGATCAGCGCCGCCTTGACCGGATCGGGATAGCCCGCGCCGCGCGCATTCCGCACCGTCGCGACATGGTCGATATTGACGCCCAGGCGCAAATGCTCGGTCATGCCGCCGCGCGGCTCCCCGGCTTGATCGCGGGGATCGCGGCCAGTTCGGGCGGCAGATCGTCGGGGCTGTAGCTGGGCACGTCGAGCCGGATCAGCGGGAAGAAGGGCACGCCCAGATCGGCCGCGCCGTTCGAGCGATCGACCAAGGAAGCGGCGGCGATCGTCTCACCCCCCTCGCGCGCGATGGCGGCGATCGCCTCGCGGCTGGACAGGCCGGTCGTGACCACGTCTTCCATCATCAGCACTTTCTGACCTGCATCAAGGCGGAAGCCGCGGCGCAGGTGGAAGGTTCCCTCCGGCCGCTCCAGGAACATGCCCGGCACGCCCAGCGCGCGCGCCATTTCATGGCCGACGATGACGCCGCCCATGGCGGGGGCGACGACCGCGCTGATCTGCGCCTTGATATCCACCGGGATCCTGGCGGCCACCGCCTCGCACAGCCGGGCGGCGCGCGCCGGCTCCATTAGGACGCGCGCGCATTGCAGATAGCGCGGGCTGCGCAGGCCGGACGACAGGATGAAATGCCCTTCGAGCAGCGCCTCGGCGGCGCGGAACTCGGCGAGGACGTCTTCATCGGTCATGGGGCAACTCCGGCATCGGTCAGATGACCCGGCCTCATAGGATCGCCCCCGCGCCGGCGCAATCTGGCATGTGACGCTCTAGGGTTGAGGGGGCGCGGTCCCGTGCTATAGTCCGCCTAACAAAAACGACATGACGCCCCGCCGGGACCGTCGGACGACCGATGGACGGGCGAGGGAGATGGGAGACGAGAGCGGGATGAGCGAGGTCAAGCGCATGTCCGAACCCCGGAGGATGAGGATGCCCAAACGCATGAAGGCGATCGCGATCCCCGCCGGAATGGGATGCGCCGCGCTGTCGGGTGTCGCCTTCGCGACTCCTGCCTCTCCCCCCTCCCCT